>JAGQRJ010000654.1 GCA_020425635.1 Planctomycetota bacterium
CAGTAGGGAATCAGGGGTCCCGTGCAATCGAGGGCGCAGGAGCGCGTCGGCCCTGCAAATCACGCGCGCCGCGTACTCAGGCGTGTAGACCGCAGGACCGACGCGCTCCGCCCCGTCCGGCGTGCTGGGGCGCTGCCGGGTCACTCGCGCCGCGGAGGGAAGGGCCCCCGTTGGCGAAGGTCTTGGCGGGGCTCACGGCCTGGCCTCCCGCGGTGTCGCCGCTCGGCCTCGGCGTCGGGGTCGGGGTCGGCCTCGGCGTCGGGGTCGGGGTCGGCCTCGGGCGTCGGCCTCGGGTTCGGTGTCGGCGTCGGGTTCGGTGTCGGCGTCTGCGTCGGTGTCGGTGTCGGTGTCGGACTCGCCGGCGCCCTCGCGCATACCAAGCCGTAGGGGCGGAGCTTGCCTCCGCCCGTGCCTTCCTGTCGGAGTCGGCCTCGCCGGCGCCCTCGCGCATACCAAGCCGTAGGGGCGGAGCTTGCCTCCGCCCGTGCCTTCCTGTCGGGCGCGGACGGAGGGGTTGAACGCGGAGGATTCGCAGAGGACACGCCTGCCTGCCTGGGTGAGGAGGCCCGGCAGGCGGTGTCGCGGGATCAGGGACGGCGTCGGTGTTGGTGCCGGGAAGAAGGCGACGCGGGTGAGCGCGACGGCGGGCGGAGGCAAGCTCCGCCCCTACGGCTTGGAGGCTCGACGCTCGCCGAACCCTCGCTGCGGTCTCGGCGTCCACCCCAGACCCCTGGAACGCGTGCGCCTGCGGCCCGTTGGGGGTGAGGGAGAGCAGCTTGGCTGCGAGGGCGAGGGGGCCTTGAAGAGGCCCCCTGAAGGTCAGCTTGCGCGGGCCTCGGCTTTGCCGTCCTGGATCACGAAGGCGCCGGGGGGGAGGGGCTCGAGGCTCAGGCGGCGGGTGCGCTCGGCCATGTCGTGCACGTGCTTGGTGAGCTTGGGGTGGCCGGTGCGGTAGGCGAGGAGCACGTCGCGGGCGGGGATCACCAGCTCGCAGGCGGGGCCGAGGGCGGCCGCCGTGCGGGCGGGGAAGCTCGGCATGAGGAAGGCCGCGCCGAGGTAGGCGAAGCCGGAGAAGTCGAGCAGCTCGGGGAGCCCGTCGTCGCCTTCGCTCCCGCTCAGGGGGACCTCGGCCACGAACTGCTCGAGGTTCCGCAGCGCCTGGTGCAGGGCGCTGTCGACGTCGTGCCCCAGGGGGGCGAGCTCGACCGGGCCGAGCAGGCGCGGGCGCAGCGCGTTGCCGGCGTGGATCCCCACGCGCAGCCAGGGCGCCACGAGGCGGGTCAGGGTCTCGCTGGCCTGGGGGTCGTCGGCGGCGTAGAGCGCGGGGAAGAGCTCGTCGGCGGTGGGGGCGGCGTCGTCGGGGGCCTCGAGGGCCGCGGGGTCGAAGGCCGCGCAGGCGGCCTCGATCAGGTCGGGCTCGGCGCTGGCCTCGGCGCTCGCCGCGGCGCGCAGCAGGTCGCGCAGCCACCAGGTCCCCGGGGCGCGCTCGCCGAGGCGGATCCGCACGCGGTCGGCGCCCACCGCGCTCAGCGAGAGGCTCGGGTGCTGCGCGCCGAGGGCGCTCGCGACCCGCTCGGCGAAGCCGGCGTCGAGCTCGCGCAAGAAGCGCAGCGAGTCGAGGGTCGCTTGCCAGCGCGCGCGCTGCGCGGCGAGCGCGGTCGCGTCGCCGGTGAGCGAACACAGCACCCGCGCCCGGCCGACGACGAGGGTCGCGAGCTGCACCGCGCCTTCGGCGGGGTAGCGGACCTCGGCGCTCACGGCCACACCGCTGGGGTGCGCGGCCTGGGTCGGCGGCGCCGCGGGGGCGCGCGCGAGGAGCGCGGTCAGCTCGGCCTCGGGCGGGGCCAGGCGCAGCTCGCAGATCCCCACGCCTCCGGGGAGCACGAGCAAGAGCAGGGTCCGCGGGTCGTCGGGCGCGCGGGGTTCCCAGTCCTCGGGCGCGACCAGGGTCAAGAGCTGGGGGAAGGTGTAGCGCCGCGTGGTCAGGGCAGCGCTCCCTCGAGTCGCCGCAGCTCCGCGGGTTGCCAGGGCTCGAGCTCGCGGTGCGCGCTCGGCGGACGCCCGGCGAGGGCGGTGGCCAGGAGCTGCAGCGGGTCGCCGTGGGAGACGAGGAGCACGGTCGCCCCCTCGAGCTCGGCTTCGAGGTCGCGCAGCAGGCTCAGCAGGCGCGCGACCACGGCCTTGGCCGCCTCGACGCCGAACTCGGAGTGAGCTGGGTCGTCGCGGTCGAGGGCCCACACCTCGTCGTAGCGGGTCGAGGGCTCCCCTTCGAGCTCGCCGAACCAGCGCTCCCGCAGCCGCGTGTCGACCCGCGGCGGCGAGAGCTCGAGCACCTGCGCCGCCAGCTCGGCGGACTGCCGCGCGCGCGCGAAGTCGGAGGTCACGACCACGGCGCCGCCCAGCGCCGCGCGCTGGAGGACCGCGGTCGCCTGCACCTGGCTGCGCCCCCGATCGCTGAGCCCGAACCCGGCGCGGGCCGTGGCCGGGTCGCTCGCGATCAGCCCGGCCACGTTGGCCTCGCTCTCGCCGTGGCGGAGTCCGAAGTAGGTGTTGCGCAGGGGGATACTCACGGGCTCAGGATAGCGCGATTCCGGGGGGCGGCGATCGCCGGGCTGCAGCAGGTAGAACGCTCGATCCAGGGTCGCCAGGTCCGTATACTCCGCCCTCCCCTGGAAGGCGGACGGTATGCGGCTGACGGCGCTGATCGTGACGACGTTTCCTCTGGCCCTGGCGCCGATCATGGTCGCGGGTTGCTCGGGCGGATCCGGGCACCACGGCCCGCCCCCGGCGCCCCCCAGCGTCGAGCTGCGCTCGATCGACGGGACGGCGAACAACCAGGCGCAGGTGGCCATGGGCAGCGTCAGCGTGCCCCTCGTGCGCATGCTCACCCAGGACTACGCCGACGGAGCGTCGACCCCCGCGGGGCCGACGCGCCCCAGCGCTCGCGCGGTGAGCAACGCCGTCCACGCCCAGACCGGCTCGGTGCTCAACAGCCGCAACGCGACCGACATGTTCTGGCTCTGGGGGCAGTTCGTCGACCACGACATCGACCTCACGCCCCCAGCCACCCCCGCCGAGCCCTTCGCGATCCCGGTCCCCACCGGCGACGCCTTCTTCGACCCCAACAGCACGGGGACCCAGACGATCGGGCTCGACCGCTCGGTGTGTGTCATGAACGCCGGCGCGCGGCAGCAGCTCAACCGGATCACCGCCTGGCTCGACGGGTCGGGGGTCTACGGCTCCGACGCCGTCCGCGCCGCCGCGCTGCGCGCCAACGACGGCACCGGCCACCTGCGCCTCGAGGCGACCCCCCAGGGCGCGCTCCTCCCGCGCAACACGGGCGGGCTGCCCAACGACGGGCCGGGCGGGGCGACCCTGTTCCTCGCCGGCGACGTGCGCGCCAACGAGAACGTGCTCCTGACCGCCATGCACACGCTCTTCGTGCGCGAGCACAACCTGCAGGCCGACCGCTACCGGCAGCTCTACCCCGGGGCGACGGGCGACCAGCTCTACGACCTCGCGCGGCGCTGGGTGGGCGCCGAGATCCAGGCGATCACCTACGAAGAGTGGCTCCCGCTCCTGCTCGGCGCGGGCGGGATCCCCAGCTACTCGGGCTACGACGCCGGGCAGCAGGGCGGGATCGCCAACGCCTTCTCGACCGCCTGCTACCGCTTCGGCCACAGCCTGCTCTCGACCCAGCTCCAGCGCCTCGACGCCGGGCTGAACCCGATCGCCCAGGGCCACCTCGCGCTGCGCGACGGCTTCTTCAGCCCGACCGCGCTCGTCGACGGCGGCGGGATCGAGCCCTTGCTGCGCGGCGCCGCGCGCCAGCAGTGCCAGGAAATGGACGTGTTCGTGGTCGACGAGGTGCGCAACTTCCTCTTCGGCCCGCCCGGCTCGGGCGGCCTCGACCTCGCCGCGCTCAACATTCAGCGCGGGCGCGACCACGGCCTCCCCAGCTACAACGCGGCGCGCACCCAGCTCGGGCTCAGCGCGCGCGCGAGCTTCGCCCAGGTCACCACCAACCCCACGACCCAGGCCGCGCTCATGAGCGTCTACGCGACGGTCGACGAGGTCGACCTCTGGACCGGGGCGCTCGCCGAAGACCGGCTCAGCGGCTCCATGGTCGGCGAGCTCATGCAGGTCGTGCTCTCGCGCCAGTTCGCGCTGATCCGCGACTGCGACCGCTTCTTCTACCTGAACCAGTTCAGCGGGCAGGAGCTCGCCGACCTGCGGGGCACGCGCCTGATCGACGTGATCCGGCGCAACACGCCGATCGGCAACGAGCTCCAGGCCAGCGTGTTCGTCCGCTGACGCCGCCCTACTCGCGGGCGAGGGTGTAGTCGCCCGCGGCGCCCGAGTAGCCGTAGACGCGGAGCACCATGACCTCCGGCTGGGAGCCGGCGGTGTAGGTGATCGTCTCGCTGTCTTCGACGCCCTGGGAGACGTCGACCCCGTCGCGCGCCTGGTCGAGGAGCTGCAGGTCGAGGTCGTTGGCCGAGTCGAAGCGCAGGGTGAAGGTGGCGGTCTCGCCGGCCGCCAGCTCGACCCGGTAGAAGTCGTCGATCTGGGTCACCACCGAGCCCGCCGCCGGCTTGGCCGCGCTGAGGGTCGGCGCCTTGTCGAAGTCGTGGACGTCGGTGAGCCCGCCGATCAGGCCGCCGCCGCCGCCGCCGGTCCCCGGGTCGGGCTCGCTGTCCTTGACGAGCCCGATCGCGATCCGGCCCTTGGAGGCCTCGGCGGGGACCCAGGCCAGGTCGGGGCCGGCGTCCTCGAGCACGTCCAGGACCTGCTCTTCCTTGAGCTTGGCGACGAAGGTCAGAATGTCGCGGTACTGCCCGAACACGAAGCTCGCGCCGGCGAGCGCGGCCTCGATCTCCGGCTCGCTGTAGGCGGCGTCGTCGCGGATCTCGAGCGTCAGGCGCGCGGGGTCGATCCACTCGCGGAACTCGTCGGCCGTGAACTGGTCGACGGGGCTGCCCTGCTCCTCGAGGTAGACGTTGAGCGGGGTGATCGCGGTCTGCAGCGCCTCGTCGTCGAGGGCGCTGAGCTCGCTGAACAGCGCGGCATACTCCGCCTCGCTCGCGGCCTGGCCGGTGGCGCTGGCCCAACGCATGAAGCCGCGCGGGAGCGCGATCAGGCTCTTGAGCTGCTTGAGGCGGTCGGTGTAGGCCCCGCCGTTGGTGAGCTCGATCTGGACCTCGTTGACCAGGCGCGCGCCGATCAAGCGCTCGCGGTAGGGCGAGACGTTGAGGTCGACCGCCGCGGTCTGCTCGGCCTGGGGCAGGTCGCCGAACACGTCGGCGGGATACATGGCCGCGAAGTCCATGGTGTCGATCAGGAAGTTGCCGGTCGAGCGCGAGGAGGCGGGCACGTAGAACTCGCGCGCCTCGTCGAACCACTGCCCGAGGGCGCAGGAGCCGCCGGCCTCGAGCTGGCGCAGCCAGATCCGCACCTGCTCGTTGCGCAAAAGGAAGCGCAGCGCGTCGAAGGCGGCCTGGTCGAGGGGCTCGAAGCGGCGGAAGTCGCGCTCGCCGGCCGCGCGCTGCTGCTCGCCGTAGGCGTTGTAGGCGGCGAGGGCCGCGGCGTCGCCGAGCATGCCTTCGTGCAGCTCGACGAAGCGGTCCATGGTGCGGATCTTGAGCAGGTCGGGGTTCTGCGCGCGGGCGTAGAGCGTGAAGTACTCGATATGGTCCTCTTGCTCGTCGGTGCGCTCGATCGAGCGCGTGATCACCCGGCGCAGGCTCTCGCCGGTGCCGTCGTCGAGGTCGCCCGCCAGCTCGTGCAGGGCGTCGTGCACCGCGTGGGCCACCGCCTTGCGCTGCAGGAGCACCGGCTCGCGCTCGGCGAGGTCGGCGAGGGAGCTCGACGACCCGGGGCCCGAGGTGCCCGGGAGCAGGTCCTGGATCGCGCTCGCGTCGACGACTTGCAGGCCGAGGGCCTCGAGCTCGGCGCGCGCCTTCTCGGCGACGAGGGCGCCGCTGAGGTAGGCGGCCGCCTTGGCCTCGAAGGCCTCGACCGCCGCGAGGTGCTCGGGCGTGACGGCGCCGTCGAGGCGCGCCTCGCGGGCCATGGCCACGATCGCCTGCAGGCGCTGGGCGGCGAGCTCGCGGACCTCGTCCAGGCGCCGGACGTTGACCTCGTTGAGGTGGTAGCGCGAGCGGATCGAGCGCAGGAAGGCCTTGGGTCGCAGCGCGAGCACGTTGGTGTAGGTGGGGCTCGAGCGCAGCAGGCCCAGGTCACGGAGCACGGTGTAGGTGCGCTGCAGGGGCACCGCGGGGCGGTCGCCCCAGCTGTCGTGTCCGCGCTGCACGGCCTCGTGCAGCCCGGTGATCGCGTCGGGGCTCGGCATGTCCTCGCGCACGTCGGTCTTGGCCGCGCGCTTGATCCCGAAGCTGTCGACGCCGCGCTCGCGCTTGAGCGCGATCAGCAGGCGGCGCATTTCGGTGGCCGAGTCCCAGCGCTTGCGCGCGCGGACCGTCATGTTCTGCGCGTTGAGGAGGAAGTCGTTGGTGTCGTAGTAAATGTCGTCCATGACGTCGGTGCCGAGCTCCAGCCGCCGGCGACCGCGCTCGGGGTCGATCGGGAACTTGTCGGACTCGATCGTGAGCCACACGTAGGGGGTCACCGTGCGCGCGTCCTGGCCGGGGACGCGGCCCTCGCGCACGCCGTGGCCGTCGGAGTTCCAGGGGATCTCGTCGAGGTTGAAGCCCAGGCTCAGGCCCTCGACCGAGCTGCTGCGGCGGACCTTCTTGAAGCCGCGCTGGTCGCGGTCGATCAGCTCGCGATAGAGCTCCTCGCCCGAGACCCCCTCGACGGTCATGGCCGCCTCGATCTCGACGTCGTCGCGGGCCCAGCCGCCGCCGGTGCCGTTGCTGAAGGTCTCGCCGTGCATGAACAGCGGCGTCTTGACCCCGTTTTCGTCCTTGAAGGGCAGGTCGGCGTCGTTCAGCTCTTGCGCGACGCCCAGGGTCGCGCACAGGAGGAACAGGAGACTCAGCGTAAGGCGTTTCATTAGGGGGCAGTCTCTTCCGTGCTTTCGCTCTCCAGCGACGCGAGACGAATGCAAGCCATGTGCCCGTGGCACTTACTCCCCATAATGGCTTACGAGCGAAGGGTCTCAGGATCGTCTCGGCCGGGCCCATGTCGGTCCCGGTCGGCCGCTTGCGTCTCCCCTGCGTGTCTTCGAATCGGTTGCTCGAGGGGCGCCCCGCTGGTTTTCTGAGAGCGCCGACCCCCACCCGGCGGGCACGGTTGTGAAGCCCCCAAAGGAGACTCCATGCACGCCGACCTCGTCCTCTCCCGCCGCGGCTTCCTCGCCGCCTCGTCGCTCGCCGGGGCCGGGCTGATCTTCAACGTGGGGTGCCTCAACCCCGCCCGCGCCGACGACGGCGGGCGCGCCAAGGCGCTCGCGGCCGCCCTGGCCCACATGAAGCAGCACCAGCGCCCGGGGATCGCGATCGTGGTCCCCGACGACGCGGGCCAGCGGGCCGCCCTCGCGCAGCAGCTCCCGGGGGTGTTCCCCCTGACCCAGCTCCACGGCGCGTTCCCCGCCGGGGCCGAGGTCTTGCTCGAGGCGGTGTGGCTGTGCGCGACCGCCAAGGACGTCGACGCGCAGCCGGGCGAGAGCCTGGTGCTCTTGACCCCCGAGGGCAAGCGCTCGGCCGGCGCGCAGGCCGACTTCGCCCAGCCGACCACGGTGCATATCGCCGCCGAGAAGCTCCTCGCCGCGGGCCGTCAGGCCCGCGCGGCCCGCGAGGGGGCGGCGCCCGAGGTGGCCAAGGCCCTCGAGCAGCTCGCGACCCCGCAGACCTTCTGGGACGGCAGCGGCGCGCTGACCCCGCGCTTCGACGACGTCGCCTCGGCCGTGATCGCGGCGCGCCTCGGCACCAAGGACCCGGAGGTCCGCCAGGCGATCGGGCGCATGCTCAACGAGCTCTACTGGCACAGGCTCCAGGCGTCGACGGGCTTCCCCTACGGCGCCGAGGCTCGCCCGGAGGTCGACGAGCCCGACCCCTGCCCGCCCTGCGGCATGGCCATGCCTTCGATCCGCGCGCGGACCTTCCTCGGGTTCTTCAGCGGGCGCTAGGGGCTGAGCGCGCCGCTCCTGGGGCTGACCGTCTTCCCCGACGCCGAGTTCATGGCGCAGCTCGAGCGCGTGCTCCCGCTGCTCGACTTCGTCGAGCTCTCGCCGGAGCTGCTCTACCTCGACGGGGTCCGCCCCGCGGCCCGACGCGAGGAGCTCCTCGCCTGGGTCCGCGGGCGCGAGGTCGCGTGCGTGGGCCACGGGCTGAGCGGAAACCTGGGCGGGGTCGACCCCCTGCCCCCGGGCTGGCTCGAGCGCCTGCAGGCGGACCAGCGCGACTTCGGCTTCGCCTGGTACAGCGAGCACCTCGGAGCGGGGGCCCACGGCGGGGTCGAGCTCACCCTGCCCTTGCCGCTCCCGCCCACCGACGAGGCCGTGGGCGTGGTCGTCGCGCGCCTGCGCGCGATCGCCGAGGTCGTGCCCCAGGTCGCCTTCGAGCACGTCGCCGTGCCCCTGACCCTCATGCCCGCCCTCGAGGAGCCCGCGTTCCTCAACCGGATCGCGCGCGAGGCCGGGTGCGGGATCGTGCTCGACCTGCACAACGCCTACGTGCAGTGCGTGAACGCCGGGGTCGAGCTCGACGCCTGGCTCGCGCGCCTGGAGCTCGAGCGGGTGCTCGAGGTGCACCTGGCCGGCGGGCAAGACAGCGACCCGAGCTGGCTGCCCAGCGGGCGCAGCATGCGCCTCGACTCCCACGACGCGGCGATCCCCGAGCCCGTGTGGGCCGCGCTCGAGGCCCTGCTCCCGCGCTGTCCGGCGCTGCGCGGGGTCGTGCTCGAGCGCCTGCCCCAGGCCCTCCCCCCGGCGGCCTGGGGGCCCTACGCCGCCGAGGTCGCCCGCGCGCGGGAGCTCCTGTGCTCCGCGCGCTGAGCGCGGCCCTGGCCGCGATCCTCTCGGACCCGGACCCCGCCGACGCCTGGTCG
>JAGQRJ010000655.1 GCA_020425635.1 Planctomycetota bacterium
GCCGCCGCGAGCGAGGCGCAAGCGACAGTGTGTACCCGGCCGCAGGCCGGGTCTCACTGTCTTAAGCAACACTGCTGGCCGCACTTCGAATCCACGAGCGGAGCGAGTGGTGAGGAGTGCGGGCTAGACGAAGACGAGGAGGATCTCGACCAGGATCAAGACCACGATCGCGACCTCGAGGAAGGTCGCCCGCCGGCTGTCGACCTCGCCCTTGAGGAACTCGTAGACCTGGGCGATCCGCGCCTGCTTCTTGGTGATCGCGGCCTGCCACTCCGCGACCCGGCTGCGCTCGAGGGCCGCGCGGTAGACCCGCGCCAGGTAGAGGTCGGCCACGACCTTGAGCGCGTTCTCGGTGCGGTCGGTGAACTCGGTCGCGTCGAGCCAGCGCTCTTGCACGCGCTTGGCGAGGGTGGCGTAGGGGCTCCAGAGCAGCGACCGCGCAGAGAAGCCGCCGGCGGCCTGGACGTGGTCGTAGAAGTGCTCGAGCTCGCGGTCGATCAGGGCGTCGTAGCCGCGCAGCCCGACGGTCTGCGCGCAGGCGAACTCGAGCACGTCGGTGACCTCGCGGTTGCCCTGGGGCTCGAGGACGAGGGCTCCGTCCCAGTCGACCACCGCGAGGTCGTTGTCGAAGTAGGAGAAGCTGAAGCGATCGATCGCGTCGAGCTCCGACTCGGCGAGGGGCAGCGGGCTGACCTCGCCCAGGAGCAGCTTGGCCAACACCTGGCGGTGCGCGAGGACCTGGCGCGCAGAGGGGTCGCCGACGAAGGAGCGCACGAACACCACGGTGTAGGGCTCGATCTCCTCGCAGGCGGGCTCGCCGCGGATCGCCTCCCCCAGGCTCGGGCGCAGCAGCTCGATCGCGCGTCGCCCCTCGGCGTCGAGCTCGGGGTGCTCGTAGAGCTTGGAGAGCAGCGGCGTCAGGTCGGCCAGGCGTGTCTCAGGGGGGATCGGGAGCACGAAGCGCACCGAGGCGATCCCAATGTCGAAGAAGCGGGCGGTGACCCGCGCCTCGGCTTCGCTGCCGTCGGGGAGCCGAACCACTCGGCTGGGGAGCAGCACGTCGAGGGGCCGGGCCTTGAACACCAGCGCGCTGGCGAGGGTCCGCGAGAGCGTGATCCTTCGCGCCTCCTCGCCGCCGAGCAGCGCCTGCTCGGCTTCGTCGAGCAGGACCTCGTCGCCGAGGTCGATCAGGCGGTAGCAGATCAACTCCCCGTCACGGACCACGAGGTCTGCGTGCGCGTCAGGGGAGGGCGGGTTCACGGCGCCAGGGGTCAGGGCAAGACCGCGTCGCGCGCCTGAGGCCTCAGCGCGAGTCCCACCACGCCTCCCACGCTTGCTTCCCAGGCTGCCGGCTCTCGCGGTCGGCGCTGGGCTTGTAGCCGCGGTCGTCGCGGTCGCCCGCCAGGGCTTGAAGGATCGCGAGGGCCTGCTCGCGCACGACCTGCTCGTCGTGATCGAGGAGCACGATCAGGTCGCGCCCCGGGAGCTCGCTCTGGTGCTCGCCCTTGGCGAGGGCCTGCAGGCCCTCGCCCGCGGCCTGGGCCAGCTCGGGGTTGGACTCGAGGGTGTGCATGAGGTGCCCCGCGGCGACTTCGCCCCCGAGGTGGCCGAGCCCTACGAGCAGGGCGGCGTCCAGCGCGTCGTCGCGCCCTTGCAAGCGCAGCAGCGCGCCGTCGTCGACGGCCGGGTCGCCGAGCTGGCCGAGGGCCACCACGGCCACTCGCAGCGCCTGGCCGCGCTCGCGCTCGATCGCCGCGCGCAGGGCCTCGACGACGGCCTCGTGGCCTGCGCCCTTGGCGTAGGCGGAGGGGCGCTTCTCGCCTGCCGGCGCGTAGAAGCCCTGGAGCAGGACCACCCGCACGTCTTCGTTCACGTCGCTCGCGAGCACGCGCCCTGCCGCCTGCGCGGCCGCGGCCGACTGCACCCGGTAGAGGTGCGCGACCACCCGGTCGGCGTCGTCGGGCTCGCGCTCGAGCTCGGCCGCGAGGGCGTCTGCGTCGCCCGCCCCTTCGAGGGCCTTGAGCGCCGCGGGCCGCGTGGTGCGGTCGTGCAGCGCGTCCTTGGCCAGGTCTTCGACCCCTTCGCCGCCCAGCTTGCTGAGCGCCTGGATCGCGAACTTGCGCGCGTGGGGGTTCTTGTGCCCCTCGGCGACCTCGGTCAACGCCTTGCGGCGCTGGACCGGAGCGGGGGGGAAGCTCGCGAGGGTCGGCTCGAACAGGAGCGCGTCGTCGCCGGTGTGGGCCGCGAGGAAGCGCTCGCGCTCGGCCGGGCGCGCGAGGAGCTTCAGCGCCGCGGCCGCGTGCTCGCGGCCCTCGCCTTCGGTCTTGCGCCCGCTCTCGAGCAGGGCAGGGAGGCCGCTCGCGTCACCCCAGGCAGCGAGGCCGTGGGCCGCGGCGGCGAGCACGTTGGGCTCGTCGTCCTTGAGCCCCTTGGCGAGCAGGTCGCGCGTTCCGGGGGAGTCGCCGAGCTCGGCGGCGACCTCCATGACCCGGCGCCGACCCGCGTTGTTGAGCCCGGTGGCGCCGCCTCCGCCCCGGCGCCAGCTGCGCAGATACTCACGCTCCATGCTCGCGAGGGTGGTGCGCAGCTCCTGGGGGCCGCGGTGCGCGACCTCGATCAGCTTGCCCCGCCAGCGCTCGCTCTCGCTGTCGTTGGCGAAGCCCACCAGGATGTCGTCGACCTCGGCCTGGACGTCGGGCGGCGGAGGGGGCGGCTCGCTGGAGCAGCCCGCGAGGGCGGCGCAGGTCAGCGCGACCCCGCTCAACAGACCGGCGACGCGCGGCGCGCGCTTCAGCGTTCCCATGGCAACTCCAGTTCGCGTGCGCAGCGGAAGCCGACGTCGCTGGCGCGCAAGGTCGGGGGGAGGGGGGTGGCGCGGCTGGGGTCGGCCTCTCTCCAGGGTGAGCGATACGAGCCACCGATCGCGACGAAACCGTCGCCGTCTCGCACGATCTCGGCCACGTTGCCGCATAGGTCTCGCGCGCCCGCGGAGCGGTCGTGCTTGCCGACCTCGTCGGGCTGGCCGACCTCGGCCTCGCGCACGTTCCCCTTGCC
>JAGQRJ010000656.1 GCA_020425635.1 Planctomycetota bacterium
CGAGGTGCGCGACGAGGGCCGGGCACTTGGCGTGGCGCACCACGGCCTCGCTGACCGAGCCGTACATCAGGCGCTCCAGGCCGTGGTAGCCGTGGGTTCCGAGCACGACGAGGTCGCAGCCGAGCTCGGTGGCGAGGCCGAGGATCCCGTCGGCGGGCTTGCCCCAGCCGATCCGGACCTCGGTCGCGACCTTGGCCGCCTTGAGCGGGGCGGCGGCGACCTGGGCTTGCTGCTTGAGGTCGAGGGCCGAGGGCAGCAGCGGCAGGGCGTCGGGGTTCGCGCCCGCCGGGCTGGCGTCGAGCGCCCAGTCGCCCTCCCAGCTCCCGATCCGGAGCAGGGTCGCCTTGGCGCCCTGCTGGACGGCCAGGGTCGCGGCGAACTCGCCCAGCGCCTTGGCCGCGGCGGGCTCGTCGGGCACGGTGATCAGCAGGTTGCGGAAGCGCTGGTGCGGGCCGAGCCCCGAGGGGTTCGACACCAGGACCGGGGTCTTCACGTCGCGGAGCACGGTCTCGGTGACGCTCCCGTGGAACCAGCGCGCCACGCCGGTGCGGGCGTGGGTGCTCATGGCGAGCAGGTCGGCGGACTTGGCGTGGTGCAGGATCCGCGCGACGGGGTCGCCGAACTCGACCTTGAACTCCACGCTGCAGCCCTCGCCTTCGAGGAGCTCGCTCAGGCGGCCCATGCGCTCCTTCGCGTCGGCCTCCTGCTGCTTCTGCTCGGTGGGGCCGTCGTAGTGCTTGGGCTCGAGCACCCGCAGCAAGACCAGGGTCGGGTTCTCCTGGTGCAGGAAGGGGGTGAGCGGGCCCAGGATACCGCTGGCCAGGGCCGAGCCGTCCGTGGGAACGAGGATCCTCTTGAACACGTCTACCTCCACACAGTCCGTTGCAAGCCCTGCTGGCACAGCAAGCAGGGTGCCGTCACAAACCCCCGCGCGGCGTCGCGCGGTTCACGTCTCCGAGCCAAGGCTCAGCCGTCCCTGAAGTCCGCAGGCTTGAGGTCATGGTTCTTGAGCAGCCGGTAGTAGGTGCCGCGGGGGATCTGGGCGGTCTTGGCCGCGGCGGCGACGTCGCCCTCGTGGTCGCGCAGCAGGCGGCTGAGGTACTCGCGCTCGAAGGCCGCGATCCGCTGGGTCCGCAGCTCGAAGAACCCCGCGCCGAGCTCGCCCGCGTCGCTGCGGCTGACGCCGCCGGCCGGCCCCCCCGCCGACTCGACGAGGCGCGGGGGGAGGTCTTCGACCTCGATCGCCTCGCCCCGGGCGAGGGCCACGCCGCGCCGGATCACGTTTTGCAGCTCACGCACGTTGCCGGGCCAGCTGTAGTGCTGGAGGACCTCACGCGCGCCGGGGCTGATCCCCTTGGGGCCGCGCTCGGGCTGCGCGTGGAGCGCGAGGAAGTGGTCGGCGAGGATCTGGACGTCCTCGCCGCGCTCGCGCAGCGGCGGTAGGGAGAGGGTCACGACGTTGATTCGGTAGAGCAGGTCGCTGCGGAACTTGCCCTCCTCGACCTCGCGCTCGAGGTCGCGCGCCGTCGCGGCGACGACGCGCACGTTCACGTCGACCTCGCGCTGACCCCCGACCCGGCGGATCACCCGCTCCTGCAGCGCGCGCAGCAGCTTGGCCTGGGCCAGGAGCGGCAGCTCTCCGAGCTCGTCGAGGAAGAACGTGCCCTGGTCGGCGAACTCGAGCAGGCCGATCCGACGGCCCTGGGCGCCGGTGAAGGCGCCGCGCTCGTGGCCGAAGAGCTCGCTCTCCATGAGCGCCTCGGGGATCGCGCCGCAATCGACCGGGACGAAGCGGCCCGCGGCGCGCCCGCTGCGGCGGTGCAGCTCGCGGGCCACGAGCTCCTTGCCGGTGCCGGTCTCGCCGTGCACGAGCACGTCCACGTCCGAGCCGGCGACGCGCTCGATCACGTCGAACACCTCGCGCATGGCCGGGGAGCTCCCGATCAGCTGCCCGTAGGTGAGCTCACGGCCGACCTGCCGCACGAGGAGCGCGTTCTCCTCCCGCAGGCGCCGCTCGCGCAGGAAGCGCTGCACGTTGGCCTGCAGGTCGTCGGGCAAGAAGGGCTTGGTCACGAAGTCGACGGCGCCGAGCTTGAGGCAGGCCACGGCGGTCTCGACCGTGGGGAAGCCGGTCATGATCAGGAC
>JAGQRJ010000657.1 GCA_020425635.1 Planctomycetota bacterium
CCTGCTTGCGCCGCGGCGGGCTGACCCGGCTGCTGCCCGGGCATGGGCGGGGGGACGGTCGGGGCGTTGGGGTCGCCCCCGAAGGCCGGCTGCGCCGGGGGCACCGCGGCGCCCGCGGCGCCCTGGGCCTCCAGGGCCACGGTGATCGCGCCGATCTGGAAGGTCCCGTTGACCGGGATCGGGGCGTCGCCGTGCATGACCTGCCCGTTGACCAGGCTCCCGTGCTGCGACTTGTTGCGCAGGATCCAGCCGCCGCCTTGCGGCACGAACTCCGCGTGGGTCCGCGAGAGGGTCTGGTCTTCGGGGACGCTCAGGTGCGCCGCCGGGTCGCGGCCGAGGGTGTAGGTGTAGGCCGGGTTGAGCGCCAACACGCGCCCGGCCCCTGGGCCGGCGGTGATCCGCAACTGGTGCATGGGTCCCCCAATTCTTCGCTGGGGAGATTGATACCACAGCCGGGCAAGGGCTTCCAACCGGCCCGGGTCCGACCCGCCTGAAACCGAAGCGCATTTCAGCGCCGGCTGGGAATGAAAAGGAGCGAGCACGAGAAGCAGGGCTTACGCCTGGCACTGTCTGTGCACTGCCCCCTGCGTCCGCTCCCCTTCCACACTCTGGAGCCCCCATGCGGTGGCAACACCTCGGCGCCTGCCTGGCGCTCCCGCTCTCGGTCTGTCTGGCCGACACGCACCTCGTGCCCAACCCCGCCGGCCCCCTCGCGGGGCGCACCGTCGTGGTCAGCCCTGGCCACGGGAAGCTGCCCGTCGCGGGGGGCTATGGGTTCCAGCGCCCGGTGCTGCACGAGATCCTCGAGGACATTCACACCAACGAGATCGTGATCCAGTACCTCCAGCGCTACCTCGTCAACGCCGGCGCCCACGTGGAGAGCTGCCGCGAGCGAAGCTTCCAAACGGAAGAGCTGTTCGTCACGACCACCGACCCGGGCTACACCCAGACCGGCGTGTGGACCGCGTCGACCGCGACGCCAGGGTTCTACGGCAGCGAGTATCGCTACGCCCAGGTCTCCGCCAACGAGACCGCCAGCGCGACCTTCGCCTTCACGGCGCCCGCCTCGGGGCGCTACCCGGTCTACGTGCGCTACGGCCGCGGACCGAACCGCAACGCCGCCGCGCGGCACCGGGTGGCCCACGCGGGCGGCGTGAGCGAGGTGATCGTCGACCAGCAGGCCTGGGGCCTGGGCTGGACCTTCCTCGGCGAGTTCTACTTCGAGGCCGGCGCGCCGGCGAGCGTGACCGTGAGCAACCAGGGCCCGGACCCGACCCAGGTCACGATCGCCAACGCGATCCGCGTCGGCGGCGGGATCGGACCCAGCGGCGAGCCACGCTGGCGCGAGTCCGCGGTGACCTTCCTGCCCCACAAGGGCTTCGTGAACGGCAACGGCGACGTCACGATCCGCCCGGTCTACGCGGTGAACCTCGCCGGCGGCGACCTCACCCGCTGGCGCCGCGACTACCTCTACGTGGCGCTGCACACCAACGCGGCCGGCGGCGGCGCCCGAGGGATCTCGACCTACAGCTACGCCAACGGGCGCGGAGGCAGCGGCCCGACCCACTACCCGACCGCCCCCAGCCCGCTGCAGGACGAGGCCGACGCGCTGCGCGACCGGATCAACGCCTCGATTCGCGACGCGGTGCGCGCGAGCTTCGACCCGACCTGGCGCGACCTAGGCGGGCGCACGGCGAACTTCGGCGAGCTGCGCGAGTGCCGCAACATGCCCGGCTGCCTGATCGAGCTCGGCTTCCACGACGACCCCGACGACGCGGCGCTGCTGCGCAGCGCCGGCTTCCGCGCGGTCGCGGCGCGCGCGATCTACAAGGGGATCGTGCGCTACTGGGCGCCGGGCAGCGCGCTGATCCCGCTGCCGCCCTCGAGCCTGCGCCTGGAGAACATCGGCGCCGGGCAGCTCAGGATCCGCTGGGAGGGGACCCTCGACCCCAGCGAGCCGAGCGCCGCCCCCAGCGCCTTCAAGGTCTACCTCAGCCGCGACGGGCGAGGCTTCGACGACGGCCAGACCGTGCAAGGCACCGAGCTCGTCCTGCAAGGCCTGGCCGCGGGGGAGACGGTGTTCGCCAAGGTCGCCGCGCTGAACGCGGGGGGCGAGAGCCTGTGCTCCAAGGTCGGCGGCGCGGTGGTCGGCGAGCCCGGCACAGGGGTGGCCCTGGTCGACGGCTTCGACCGCCGCTTCCGCCACACCTGGCTCAACGTCGAGCGCGCCTACACGGGCGACTACGCCCGCGAGCACGTCGACGCCTGGACCGCGGCGCTCCCCGTCTCGGTCCCCCTCGACTACGCCGAGAACGAAGCGGTCGCCAGCGGCGCGTTGACCCTCACGCGCTACGGCCTGGTCGACTGGCTCCTCGGGCGCGAGGGCTCGGTCGAGCGAACCTTCGACCCCGCCGAGCAGGGCCTCGTCGACGCCTACCTCCAGGCCGGCGGGCGCCTGCTCACGGGCAGCACCGAGCTCGGCTGGGACCTCGAGGCCCAGGGCGGTGGTGTGGCCTTCCTGCAGCAGGTCCTCGGCGCGGCCTTCGTCCGCGACGACGCAGGGACCCAGGTCGCCCTCGTCGCTCCCGGCGCTCCGCTGCGCGCGCGGACCCTCGACTTCAGCCGCGGACGCTACGACGCCGCCTCCCCCGACGTCCTCCAGCCCCAGCCGGGCGGCAACGCCGAGGTGCTCCTCGCCTACGACGCCGCCGGCGCGCCCCCCGCCGCGGTCGGCGTCGCGCGCCGCAGCGTGGCCATGGGCTTCGGCCTCGAGGCGATCGCCGACCCCGCCGACCGCGCCGAGCTCCTCCGCGACCTGGTGGTCTACCTCGACCCCACGCTGACGGCGGGCGTGGCGCCGACCCAGTCGAGCAGCACCGGCTCCTCCTCCAGCGGGAGCAGCAGCACCGCCTCGGGCGTGACCACGGTCACGACCTCCAGCCGGCGCCGCTCCTCGGGCTGCAGCATGACCCCCGACGTCGACGAGGCCTCGTCGTGGACCCTGCTCGGCCTGTTCCTCGCCCTCCTCGGGCTCCTCGTGTGGCGCCGACAACAGACCCCCAAGCGCGTGCTGTGGCCCCTCGATCCGGCGGCCCCCGGCTTCTCCCTGTTGACCTGGTCCGCCGAACAGCTCCACGCGCGCAGCGGCTCGACCCCCGACGCCCGCGCGTAGGCCCCGAGTTCGACCGAGGCAGGAGAGGGGCGGGGGCCTACACTGGGCGCATGGAGCTGCGGGAGCTAGCGGAGGTCGTGCTGCGGGGGGGGACCCTCGCGGACAAGCTGCTCGCCCCCTGCGACGCGCTGACCGACGACGCACCGGGCCAGGCGGAGACCGTCGCGGAGCCCGCGCGCGAAGGCGCCCTGCGCTGGCGCGTCGCGGAGGAGCGAGAGCTGCCGCCGCAGGCGGCGCTCAGCGATCCGCGCCAACGCGCGGCGCTCCTGCACGCCTTCGCCAACCACGAGTTGCTGGCCGTGGAGCTGTTCGCGCTCATGCTCCTGCGCTTCCCCGACGCGCCCGCGGCGTTCCGCCGAGGGCTGGCCCAGACCCTGCAAGACGAGCAGCGCCACTTGGGGCTCTACGTCGCGCGCCTCGAGCAGCTCGGGGTGCCCTTTGGGAGCCTGCCGCTGAGCCGCTACCTGTGGGACGCCATGGCGGAGGTGACCGACCCGTTGGACTTCGTGACCCGCATGGCGCTGACCTTCGAGCAGGCGAACCTCGACCACATGCGCAGCACCGCGGCGCGGCTGCGCGAGGTCGGAGACGCGGAGAGCGCGGCGATCCTCGAGCGCATCGGGCGCGAGGAGGTCCAGCACGTGGCGCTCGGCCTGCGCTGGTTCGAGCGCTGGCGGCCGGAGGCAGAGGGCGACACCTGGAGCGCCTACTGCGCGCTGCTCGCGCCGCCGCTCACGCCTCGCCGGGCGCGGGGCGACGCGGTGTGGGAGTCGCCGCGGCTCGAGGCGGGGCTGAGCCCGAGCTTCGTGCGCGAGCTCAAGGTCTACTCGAGCACCCGCGGCCGGCCGTCGCGGGTGCTGTGGTTCAACCCCGACTGCGAGCTGAGCTGGAGCGGCGCCGAGCCGCCGCGGGCGGTCGCGACCCTCGCCCGCGACCTGGCGGGGATCCCGGCACTCCTCGCGGACGCGGACGACGTGGTGCTCGCCCCGCGCCCTGGCGTGGCCCACCTGGAGGCGCTCCAGCGCGCAGGCTTCGCGCTCCCCGAGTTCTCTCCCGAGGCCCCGAGGCGACTCCTGGGCGAGGCCGCGCCCTGGGGCTGGACCCGCGCGGCGGCTGCGCGAGCCGCCTCCTGGCGGCTGCAAGTCGCGCCGCCCGCGGTCGAGGGCTGGGGCCCTCTGTTCTCCAAGGCGTGGGCCGCCGAGACGTTCCACGCGCTCCCCGAGACCGAGGGGCTCAACGCGCGCCCCGTGGACCTGCCGCAGGTCTGCTCGGACTGGGGCGCGCTCGAAGCGGCCCTCGCCGCGACCCCGGGGAGGGCCGTGGCCAAGGCCCCCTACGGCGCCAGCGGGCGCAACCAGCTGCGCAGCGATGGCCCCCCCTGCGAGCGCGCGTTCACGGGCTGGGCCGAGGGCGTGCTGCGCAGACAAGGTCAGCTCGTGGTGCAGCCTTGGGTCGAGGGGCTCGCGGACGTCTCGTGCTTGGTGCGGATCGACGAGGCCGAGGCGGGCCCGCAGGTGCGGGTGCTCGGCTGCAGCCGCTTTCGCACCGACCGCCGCGGACAATACCTGGGCCACGACGTGGGCGCCCTCGACGACGGCCTCGACCCCGAGCTGCGTCGGGCCCTCCACGGCGCCCCGCAAGCGCTGCTGCGCGCTTTCGTCCGCCTCGGTCAGGCGGTCGGGGCGCGGCTCGCCGCGGCTGGCTTCCGCGGCCCGGCCGGGATCGACGCCGTGCTCGCCCGGCTCCCCCAGGGCCTGGCCCTCGTGCCCCTCGAGGTCAACCCGCGCTCGACCTTCGGACACGTGGCCCTCGCCCTCGCCCCGCGTCTCGTGCCGGGCCGCGGAGGCGCGTTCGCGCTGCTCCCTCTCGCCCGGGCCCGGGCGCTGCTCGCGACCCCGCCGCGCTGCGCCCAGCGCGGCGCGACCGCGCGCCTCGAGCACGGGGCCTTGGCCCTCACCGACCCCGCGAGCGCCGAACGCTGTGTGGCCGTCCTCGTCGCGGCCGCGACCCCGAGCGAGGCCTGGCGCTGGCTCGCGGGCGACCGCGACGCCCCCACGGCCGCAACCATGACGTAGAGTGCTCGCCAACGAGGAGGATCGATGAGCGGGACGATGACGAAGTTCACCGAGGCCGACGGCGGCGCCGAGGGCTACATGGTTCACGTCGGCGGCGGCAAGCCCGGCGTGGTCGTGCTCCAGGAGTGGTGGGGCCTCGTCCCCCACGTCAAGGACGTCACCGAGCGCTTCGCCAAGCAAGGCTACACCGCGCTCTCCCCCGACCTCTACCACGGGCAGAGCACCGTCGAAGCCGAGGAGGCCCAGCACCTCATGGAAGGCCTCGACTGGGGTCGCGCGACGAAGGAGATCAAGGCAGCCGTCGCCTACCTGCGCGGCCAGGGCTGCCCCAAGGTCGGCGTCGTCGGCTTCTGCATGGGGGGCGCGCTCGCCATGCTCGGGGCGGCGACTGCCGGCGTCGACGCGGCGGTCTCGTTCTACGGCTTCCCGCCCCCGCCCAACCCGCTCGACACGAAGTGCCCCCCGACCAAGATCTTCTTCGGCTCGGACGAGGGCTTCTTCTCGGTCCCCGACGCCCAGGCCTGGGCCGAGGGCCAGCGCGCCCGCGGCGTCGCCGACACCGAAGTCGTGATCTACGAGGGGGCTGGGCACGCGTTCTTCAACGACACCCGCGCCGAGGCCTACGTGCAGGACGCTGCGCGCGACGCCTGGGCCAAGACCCTCGCGCACTTCAAGAAGCACCTCGGGTAACTGCCGGGCTCCGAATAGAATCCAGCGCGGGGGCGTCGTCCCCCGGAAGGACCGAAGCATGAAGAAGAAACTGCTGATCGCGGCCGCCATTGTGTTGTTGCTCGTCGTCGGCGCCGTCATGGGCATCGTGATCTACAGCGGCGACCTCCTGAAGGTCGGCGTGGAGCGTGGCGGAACTCAGGCCATGAAGACCGAGACCACCCTCGGTGGCGCGGGGCTCTCGATCCTCGGCGGCTCCGTCTCGCTCTCGAACCTGAACATCAGGAACCCCGAGGGCTTCAAGGAGCAGTACGCCTTCTCGATCGGCGAGACGAGCGTCGACACGAACCTCGGCTCGCTGCTCTCGAACACCATCGAGGTCGAGCGGATCCTGATCGCCTCGCCGCACGTCGCGCTCGAGGTCTCGACCAGCGGGACCAACCTCGGGAGCCTGCTCGGCAACCTCGAGTCGAGCCGCAAGGAGGCCGAGGCGCCCCCCACGACCACCGAGGAAACCCCGAGCGAAGACGCCGGCCCCTCGAAGCAGTTGATCGTGCGCGACCTCACGATCACCGACGCCAAGGTGATCCTGACCCAGTCGGTGCTCGGCCAAACCACGATCGAGCTGACCCTCCCCGAGCTCAAGCTCAAGGACGTCGGCACCCAGCAGGACCCCGCGAGCATGGCCGAGGTCATGCAGCAGGTCGTGGCCGCGATCATGGCCGGCGTGATCTCGAGCGATCAGATCCCCCCCGAGATCGCGGCCCTGCTGCGCGGCGAGCTCAACCTCGCCTCCCTCGACGCGCTCAAGGCCCAGCTCGAGGGTCAGCTCAAGGCCGGACTGGCCCAGGGCAAGGAGGTCCTCGACAAGGGCCTCGGCGACGCCAAGGACGCGCTCAACAAGGCCGGCGACGCGCTGGGCGAGAAGGCGGGCGACCTCGGCAAGCAGGCCGGCGCCCTCGGCGAGCAGCTCGGCGAGAAGACCGGGGCCCTGGGGGAGAAGGCCGGGGAGCTCGGGGCTGGCGCAGGCGAGAAGGCCGGCGAGGCCAGCGAGCAGGCCGACGAGAAGGTCGA
>JAGQRJ010000658.1 GCA_020425635.1 Planctomycetota bacterium
CGCGCGCCGGCGACGCGGGGCGCTCGACCTCGCGCGCCCAGCCTTCGAGCTCCCAGGCGAGGTCGGCGGCCGAGGCGGTGCGCTGGGCGGGCTCCTTCTCGAGCGCGCGGAACAGGATCTTGCGCAGGCCCGCCGGAAGCTGGGGGATCGGCGGAGGCGGCTCGTCCATGACCCTGCGCAGGGTGTTGATCGCCGAGGTGCCGCGAAACGGCGGGTGCCCGGCGAGCAAGGCGTAGAGCACGGCGCCGAGGGCGTAGACGTCGCTCTGAGGGCCGATCCGGTCGACCTCGCCCGCGGCTTGCTCGGGGGCCATGTAGGCCGGTGTGCCCAGGACCGTCCCGGTCTGGGTCAGGTGCCGTTCGCCGAGGCGCGCGAGGCCGAAGTCGGTGAGGCGCGGGGTGTCGCCGACCAGGAGCACGTTGTCGGGCTTGATGTCCCGGTGAATCACCCCGCGCTCGTGGGCGTGGGCCACGCCGCGCGCGAGCTGCGCCACGATCCGCGCGGCGAGGAGCGCGTCGCAGCGCCCGACCCGCCGCAGGCGCTGGCTGAGCGACTCGCCCTCGACGTATTCCAGGGCGAGGAAGGGCCGCCCCTGGGCCTCACCGGCCGAGAGCACGCGCACGAGGTTCGGGTGGTCGAGGCGCGCCGCGGCCGCGGCCTCGACGCGGAAGCGCTCGCGCTCCTGGGGGCTGGGGTCGCCAAGGATCACCTTCAGAGCGACCGGGCGATCGAGGCGGGGATCGCGGGCGCGGTAGACCACGCCCATGCCGCCCCGCCCGAGCTCATGCTCGAGGACGAAGCCGCCGACCTCGTGGGGGACGTTCACCGCTCCGCGCTCCCGCGGGGGGGGCCTCCCCGCCACGGGACATGCTACCGGACGCGGGCCGTCCCCGGCCGCTAGCGGCCGCCGAGGGCGCGCAGGTCCGCCTTGCAGTCGCTGCAGAAGTCGGGGTCGACGTCGCGGCGCAGCCCCCAGTTGTTGCTGCGCGCGGTCATGAGGCAGCCGCTGTTGCGGCAGTGGACGAGGTTCAGCGGGTCCGCGTGCGGCGCGGTCAGCGGCGCGCCGAGGTTCACCAGCCCCAGCAAGTGCCCGAGCTCGTGCAGCGCGACGGCCGCCTCGAGCTGCTCGCCCCGCGGCGCGTGGGCCAGGACGGTCTCCTCGAACACGGCGACCTGAGACGCGCTGAAGGCGACGCCCAGGCGATCGTCTTCGTCCGCGCTCGCGGCGGCCGCGCCGTTGACGAAGATCACCTGGAAGGACAGCGTGTCCAGGGGCCGCGACTCGCGCGGGGGCGCGGTCCGCGCGAGGGACGCGAGGGCGGCCTCGTCGTAGACGTCGCGCAGCGCCCCGCCGAGCGCGCCGCCGTAGCGCACGGTCACCCCGCCCGGCTTGTTGAGGTGCTCGCCCAGCCGGCGCTCGAGCAGGTCGAGGGTCGCCACCGCGGGCTGCTGCCCCTCGACCCAGTCGACGTAGACCACCAGCGACTCGTGGCCCGGCCCCGACTGCGCAGCCTGGGCGGCGAGCGAGCCTGCGCCGTTGGGCGCGGGCGACGAAGTGGGTGCCGCGCTCGAAGAGCCGCCCGAGTTGCAGCCCGCGAGCAGGGCCACGCTCAGGGCTCCGAGCAAGTTCAGGGTGTGGGTTCGACGTCGTGGGCTGCGCACCTTCGCTCCAGTCACCGAGCTTACTGCACTCGGCGTGCCGCATGACGCGTCGCGTAAACCTCCAAACTGCGGTCGCAACTGGAGGTCTGGGGCAGGTGCCGACCGGGCAGCGCCGAGGGGTCGGCAGTGACGATATATCGGCGCCGACAGGTTCAGCGCGAGGGCCACCTTGTTTGGGTTTACGGCGAGGTCGCGGGAAGCCTGGCGGTTGGAAGCGTTCTGAAGCACGGGGTCCTCCTGGCTGGAGTCTTCTCTGATCGACGGTTCGAAAATTATCGAACCGTCGATCCCAAGTCAATAGACAATTCGATAATTATCAAACCTAGTTGCGATAATTAGGCTTACGAGGGGTGTCTGCGCGACCCGAGCGACTGCCGCGGACGGCCTGCGCAGCGCACGAGTCACCCCCGCGTGACTTGTCCGCCATTCGTTGACGCACATTGGGAAACGCAGCGTGAATTCTCGACAGGGGGCGACGGGGGCCCCGCGGGGCGGTCCAATGAGCCCCATGACCGCCTCCACCGTCGTGCGCGCGCTCGAGGAGCACTTCCTCGCCAGCTCGGAGTTGATCGCCGACGTGTGCTTGCTCCCCGGCGACGGTCCAGACCCCTGGCTGGGGTGCCGCGCGGTGGTCGCACCCAACGGCCCGGCGCTGAGCGAGCAGTGGGTGCTCATGGGTCAACAACGCCTGGCGGAGGTGTTCGCGGTGGCCAGCCTCTCGGCCCCGCACCCCGTGCGGATCGACGGCCTGGTGCTGCTCCGCGACGGCCTGCCTCGAGGCGGCGGCGAGCTCGCGCGCGCGAAGGTGCAGGAGCTCGTGGCCCGGCACGACCGCGCCCGCCGCGCGCTGCCGGGAGCCCCCCACCCCGGCGCCGCGCGCCTCCTCGAGCGCATGCAGGCGGAGCTCGACCTGCCCGTCGATTGCGCGCCCGGGGCGCTCCTCGGCGACGACCTGGGGATCGACTCGCTCAAGCTGCTGCAGCTGCGCGAGCTGCTCGCCGAGGAGTTCGGGGTCGAGATCCCCGACCACGAGGTGTGGTCCCTGCACACCCTCGAAGACGTCCTCGCGCGATTGGGAGCCGCCACCTGGCGCGGCGAAGCGCGCAGCTACCGCTGGCCCCGCCTGCTGACCGAGCCCGAGCGCGGCCCGTCGCTGGACGAGCGCTTCAACCTCACCCGCCGCGGCGTCAACTGGCTGGCCGCGCAGCTCGGCATGTACGTGTTCACCGCGAACGCGCGCCTGTGGTTTCAGGCAGAGCTCTTGCACCGCGAGCGCCTCCCGCGCCGCGGGGCCTACCTGCTCTGCCCGACCCACCAGAGCATGATCGACTCACCCCTGCTCTACGCGCTCTTCCCCTACGCGATCGTGCACCGCTTCATGATCCTGGCCTACGGCCCCTACTTCCGCGTGCCGCCGCTCTCGGGGATCGTGCGCATGGGGCGCGTGATCCTCACCGGCGAGGCGAACACCGTCAGCGACTCGCTGAAGCTCGCCTACCAGGGGCTCCAGCGCGACTACGTCGTGTGCCTGTTCCCCGAGGGCAACTGCTCCTACACCGGCGAGATCATGCGCCCGCGCCCCGGGGTCGGCGTGCTCGCCTGCGAGGCGCAGGTCCCGATCGTGCCCGTGCTGTTCCAGGGCTCGCACCGCCTGCTCTCCCCCAGCTCCCCCGGGGTGCGCCCGGCCAAGATCCGCGCGATCGTGGGCGACCCGATCCACCCGCCCGCGCCCAGGACCTTCGAGCGCGTCGACTACGAGGGACTGGCCAACGAGTGGTACGAGGCGGTGCTCCGCCTGCAGCGCGAACACCCCTGGGCAGAGGGACCGGCATGAGCAAGGACCCCGAGAAGGCCAAGCGCGCCGCAGCGCACCCCGCGCGGCCGGGCGCCGAGTGCCAGGCGCCGGCGGGGTCCTGGACGCCCGTCGTGAACCATGGGCGCTGCGAAGCCAAGCGCGACTGCGTCGAGGTCTGCCCCTACGACGTGTTCGAGGTCCGCCGGATCGAGCCCGAGGACTACGCCGCGTTGGGCCTGCTCGCCAAGCTCAAGGTCCGCGTGCACGGCATGAAGTCGGCCTACACCCCGCGCGCCGACCTCTGCCAGGCCTGCGGGCTGTGCGTCGTCGCCTGCCCCGAGCGCGCGATCTCCCTCGAGCCGCCGGCGAGCTGAGCGCCGGGGTCAGCGCACCCCGCGCACGAACTTCGTCCCCTCGTAGTCCAGGATCACGCTGCTGTAGCTGACCTCGCAGACCTGCACGACGTGCTTCGTCACGGGATCCTCGAAGCGGTCCCCCGGGCGAAGGAGCCGCCCGTTGAGGATCGCCCCGCAGGCCGCCGGGTCCTTCACGCAGAAGACCGCCGACACCCGGAGCGGGATCCGGCTGATCTCCGCGTAGCGACGCGCGCGCTCGCTGAGCTGCTTGGTGCGGAGGGAGAGCATGTGACCCACCCGCTCGCAGGCGGCCTCCTCCCGGGCGAGGAGGCCCGCCACGATCGGGGCGACCTTGTCGGCCAACGCGAGGGCTTCTTCGTAGCGCTCGTCTTCGATCAGGGACACGACCCCGGTCAAGGTGACGGCTCCCAGCGCCCACGAGGTCTCTGGCTTCAAGACCTCACCGTGCGCCAACAGCCGCGCCTCCCAGCGAGCGCAGGCGCTCAGGCCCAGGGGATAGGCCCAGGCGCCGCGCGAAAAGGGCAGCTCCCCGAAGCGTTGTTGAATCTCGCTGAGCGCCTCCTCGAGCGCCTCGCGCTCGAGCGCTCCTTCCTCGGGGCCGAGGGCCGCGGCCGCAGCCAGGCGCTCGCCCAAGGCGTCGAGCCGGACGAAGTCGGCCTCGATCTGGGCGCAGGTCGACGCGACCTCGGCGGGGTCCCAGGGCTCGCCCCACGCGCGCTCCTCGAGGAGCGGAGGGTCGTCGTCCGCCTCCTCGCGGAGCAGCTGCTCGGCCTTGGCGCTCCACCCAACGCGCACCGCTTCGCCCTCGCCAGGGGTCAGGGTCAAGCCGTAGGCCTCGGCAAACCGCGCCAAGGAGCGGGGCGTCACGGCCACGTTCACGCTGACGCGGCCGCGGAGGGCTGGGTCGCAGACGAGGGCCTGCCCCGACCGGGCGCCGACCAGCTGCAGCAGCTCGCAGAGCGGGGCCCCGTACGCGCGGAGGAGCCCTCCCCCGTAGGCGTTGGCGTAGCCGGAGACGACGACCGCGTCCTCCTCCACGGGCTCGGCCACGCAGCGGGCCTGCCGCAGGATCACCTGCAGCGCCTCCTGCCAGGTCACGCCGCGCAGCGCGAAGGAGACCTCGCCGTCGACGTTGGGGTCGACCAGGATCGTCCCGCCCCAGGCTTCTTCGAGCGCCACGACGGCCTCCGCGACCTGCAGGCCTTCGGCCTGCAGATCGCAACGCCCCTGGCCGCCCTCGGGCAGCTCCCAGGACGGCGCCTGCGCAGGGAGCTCCCCGACGCCGACCACGAACCCCTCCGGAGAGCGCGCGACCTGCAGACCGAGGGCCCGCGTGATCGCCCGCAGCAGGACCTCGGCGTCGACGCCGTGCGCCTCCAGCGAGACCCGCGGGACCTGGCGGACGTCGGGGCAGAGGAAGAGGTCGACCCCGGCGTAGGCCGAGAGGTCGAGCAACACCCCTTCAGCCGACGCCCCCTCCCACGCGAAGTCCTCCAGCGTGCGCCGCTCGAAGTAGAGGACCCCGGGCGCGAGGACGAAGACCTCGCACCCGCAGCGCCGGGCGATCGCGCGCAGGACCGCGTGGGCGGGGGCGCCCGCCGGCAGCACGAGGGTCACTCGCGCGTCGACTCCGGGCTCACAGACCAGGTTCAGCCCGAGCGCTCGCCCGAGCTGGTCGAGGGCGTCGCGCAGGGCCACGTCCCGCAGGTCGACCGGCACGGTGCGCTGCAGCGCCTCGAGCGCCTCCAACCCGGCGCTGGCGCGAGGGGGAACGGACGGCGTCGGGAGGGCCCCGCGACTGACCACCGCGCAGCCGTCGACCGACGTCGCGCGCAGCGACGCGGCGGCCACGGTCTGCGCGAGCGCCTCGGAGTAGGGGAGCTGATCGAAGTCCACGCTCACACGGCCGGTCGCGTCGGGGGCCAGGACGACGCTGCGCTTTGCGCGCCGCGCGAGCTCGAGCAGCACGCCGCGCACGTCTGCGTCGTCGCAGCGGTAGCTGACCCGCGGGCCGTGGTAGAGCCGCAGCCAGCCGTCGCGCTGCTCGACCTCGCAGCGCGCGGCCGACGCGATCGCGGCCACCGCGTCGCGCCAAGGCGTCTCGCGCAGGCTGAGGGTGATCGGGCCGTCGACGTCGCAGTCGGCGTCGAGCACTTGCCGGCTCTGCCTCATGACGGC
>JAGQRJ010000098.1 GCA_020425635.1 Planctomycetota bacterium
CACCGGCTCGGCGGGGGTTCTTGAACGAGCACGGCTACGGACACGGTTTCTACGCGCCCTTCATGGATGTGATCGACGTCCCCCTGGTCGTGGCGCGCGTCGGTTAGAGGCGCCCTCGCGCCTACCAAGCCGTAGGGGCGGAGCTTGCCTCCGCCCGTGCCTTCCTCTCCGTCTCGGACGAAGGGATTCAACGCGGAGGCGCCGAGGACGCCGAGGATTCGCAGAGGACGCGCCGGCCTGCCGGGCGGGAAGGCCCGGACTCGGTCTCCGCCCACCCGCACTCAGCCCGTGGCGCTCCAGCGGGTGTCGGCGACCGCGGCCCGGCCCTCGGCCTCGAGCTTGAGCAGGATCGCGTGCAGCGAGCGCTCGGCGAGGGGGTAGACCTCGCGGGGCACGTCGTCGTAGACCCGGGGCACGAGCTGGCAGAGCGTGCCCGCGCCGCGGGCCAGCGCGGCGACCACACGGTCTTCGCGCATTTTGCGGTGCGCGACGTAGCGGGTGACCGTGCCGTCGGGGTCGCCCAGGGGCAGCCCGTGGGCGGGCAGCAGGAGCGTGCCCCCCAGCGCGCGCATGCGCTCGAGGGAGGCGAGGTAGGTGATCATGCAGCCCTCGGGGGGCGCGACGAGGATCGTGCCGACCCCGGCCACCATGTCGCCGGTGACCACGACCCCGGTGTGCTCCTCGTGGAACACGAGGTGCCCGTCGGCGTGCCCCTCGGTGAGGTGCGCGCGCAGGCGCCGCTCGCGGGCGTTTGGGCGGTCGGCCGGGAGCACGATCAGCTCCTGGTCGGCGAGCTCGCGGCTGACCTCGACGTCGGTCAGGTGCGCCGTCGTCCGCGGGTGCGCGGCGACGGGGACCCCCAGGCGCCGCGCGAGGTGGTTCACCCCGCCCACGTGGTCGGGGTGGTGGTGGGTCAGCAGGATCTCGCGCACCCGCTGCCCCCCGGCGGCGAGCGCGTCGAGGAAGGCGTCGAGCCGCGCCTGCTCCTCGGGGTAGGGCGACGCGGGGTCGATCACGACCAGCTCGCTCCCCGCCCCGACCACGTAGCAGTTGGTGTGGGTCGCCGGGGGCAGGGTGGGGGTGCGCACCGGGAACACGCGGATCCCCGGGTGCACGTCGACGTCGCCCTCCCACTGCGCGGCAGCCGAGGGGCAGCGCGCCTCGACCGCGGCCGCCGCGGCCCCCAGCCAGGCCTCGCGCGCGCCCCCCGCGAGGGCGGGGAGCGCCGACAAGGCCTCGACGCTCTTGCGGGTCGGGGGCACGAGGCGCACCCGGTCGCCGGTCCAGCGCTCGAGCAGCGCCCGGGGGCTGACCCACTCGGCCGAGGTCAGCTCTCCCGGCACCACGTGCAGCGGGGTCGGTCGCTCGAGCAGCACCATGCGAAACGCGGTGTCGACCAGAGCGCTGCCCGAGGGCGGGGTGACCCAGCGCCCGCAGCGCACGAACCACGAGGGCTCGAGCTGCAGCCCCAGCCCTACGAGCACGTCGGCGAAGGGCTTGCCGGCGAGCACCTCGGCCTGCAACGCGTGGCGGCGCGCGGGCGGCACGGCGTCGCCGCCCGGGACGAGCAGCAGCCCGACCTCCTCGAAGGCCTCGCGCGCGCAGGTCTCGGCCAGCGACTCGCCCGGGTCGCACTGCCCGCCGGGGAACGCGGCGAAGCCGCCGAGGAAGCTCAACGAGGGGTCGCGGTGCACGCACACGAGCTGCAGCTCGCCGGCGGCGTCGGGCGCCAGCACGAGGACGGTGGCCGAGGAAATCGGTTCGCTCGAGCTGACCATGGACCGCCCCGCCTCGGGCGCCTCCATTGCTCGCGGTGCGCCCGTGGGGGAGGATACCCCCTGCGTGGCGTTGAGCGACCCTCGAGTTCGCGCAGATCCCAGGAGGGCACCGTGAAGGCTCGCGCGCGACTCGTCGGCCTGCTCTGCGCAGGGTGCCTCGTGGCCTGCGCGCTGCGCCCCTCCGTCACCCACGCCCAGGACGCCGAAAAGGACCCCCCCGTGAACGACCCCGCGGAGCCCAAGCACACCAACCGCCTGGCCCAGGAGAAGAGCCCCTACCTCCTGCAGCACGCGCACAACCCGGTGGACTGGTATCCCTGGGGCGAGGAGGCCTTCGCCAAGGCCAAGCGCGAGAACAAGCCGGTGCTGGTCTCGATCGGCTACGCCACCTGCCACTGGTGCCACGTCATGGAGCGCGAGTCCTTCGAGAACGAAGAGGTCGCGGCGTTCCTCAACGCGCACTTCGTCGCGGTCAAGGTCGACCGCGAGGAGCGCCCCGACGTCGACGAGCTCTACATGTCGGTGGTCCAGGCGCTGACCGGCTCGGGCGGCTGGCCGCTGAACGTGTTCTTGACCCCCGAGAAGAAGCCCTTCTTCGGCGGGACCTACTTCCCCTACCCGCACCGCCTGCCCCGCCGCGGGAACTTCCTCGACCTGCTCAAGGCGCTGAGCCAGGCCTGGGCCGAAGACCAGGACGCGGTGGTCAAGGACGCCGAGCGGATCACCCAGCACATAACCAGCCTCGGCAGCGGCGCGCCGGCCGAGCTCGAGGCCGCGCGCCTCGACGCGGGCTTCGAGCAGCTCCAGTCGCGCTTCGACCAGGAGCACGCCGGCTTCGGCACCACGACCAAGTTCCCCACACCGCACAACGTCGGCTTCCTCCTGCGCTACTACCAACGCACCGACACCACGGCCGCCCTCGACATGGCGACCCGGACCCTCGACGCCATGCTCTCCGGCGGCCTGCGCGATCACCTCGGCGGCGGCTTCCACCGCTACACCGTCGACCCCGCCTGGGAGATCCCGCACTTCGAGAAAATGCTCTACGACCAGGCCGGGCTGACCCGCGCCTTCGTCGAGGGTTACCAGGTCACCGGCCACGCGCGCTACGCCGAGGTCGCGCGGGAGACGCTCGAGTTCGTGCTCCGCGACATGCGCGACGCCAAGGGTGGGTTCACCTCGGCCTGGGACGCCGACAGCGAGGGCCTCGAGGGCAAGTGCTACGTCTGGACCCAGGGCGAGCTGCGCGAGATCCTCGGCGACGAGTTCCTCCTGTTCGCGGCGCGCTACGCGGTCAGCGAAGAGGGCAACTTCCACGAGTTCCCCGGCAAGAACCACCTCCAGCTCAACCAGGACCTGGAGACGATCGCCGCGACCGCGAAGCTGAGCGTGGACGAGGTCGAGGCGCGCCTCGCGGCCTGCCGCGCGCGCCTGCTCGGGGTGCGCGAGCAGCGGATCCCGCCGCTCCACGACGACAAGGTGCTCAGCGACTGGAACGGCCACATGATCGGCGCGCTGGCCCTCGCGGGGCGGGTGCTCGACGAGCCGCGCTACGTGACCGCCGCCCAGGAGGCCGCCGAGTTCGTGCTGACCACGCTCCGCCCAGAGGGCGAGCTCATGCACCGCTACCGCGAGGGCGAGGTCGGGATCCCGGCGCTGCTCGACGACTACGCGTTCATGGCCTGGGGCCTGGTCGAGCTCTACCAGGCGACCTTCGAGCCGCGTTACCTGCGCGAGGCCAAGGCGCTGCTGGCCACGCTCCAGGAGCGCTTCGGCGACGCCGAGGGGGGCGGGTTCTTCGCCTCCCCCGCCGACACCGAGCTCCTGCACCGCAGCAAGCCGAGCTACGACGGGGCCATGCCCTCGGGCAACGCCGCCGCCGCGACCGCCCTGCTCGAGCTCGGGCTCCTGCTCCAGGACCCCGCCCTCGGCGCCCTGGGCGCGAAGGCCCTCGCGAGCCTCTCGGAGACGCTCACCAAGGCCCCGGGCTTCGGCGCGACCCAGGCGCTGCAAGCCCTCGACCTGCACCTCGGCCCCGACCGCGAGGTCGTCGTCGCGGGCGCGCTCGAAGCCGAGGAGACCCAGGCCCTCCTGCGCGTGCTGCGCGCGACCTTCCTCCCGCGCACGGTGGTCCTCCACCGCCCCCCGGGCGAGGCCCCCGAGATCGCCGCGCTGGTCCCCTTCGTCGCCGCCCAGACCCCGGTCGACGGCAAGCCCGCGGCCTACGTGTGCCGCGACTACACCTGCCAGCAGCCGGTCACCAGCGCCGCCGAGCTCAGCGAGCAGCTGCGCAAGTAAGCCAGCGCCCGGCCTCTCCTGCGCGGCCCTGCCGGACACGCCCCCCGATGCGCGTACACGCAAACAGCCAGTCGCCCGAAGACGACTGGCCGCTGGCTTCGTTCGAATCGAGCGAGGAACTAGAAGCGGCGGCGATCGTCGCCGGCGACTTCCTCGACCTTGACGGTCAGCTTCGACGAGCGCTTGAGCACCATGTCGTCCTGCACCTGACCGCCCTGCATTTGGATCATTTGCTTGAGCTCCTCGGGGAGCTGACCCTCCTGGTCGATCTCGCGCACCGACTCCGACGAGGTGACGCGGCCGAGGGCCTTGTCGTAGGTCGCCGTGCCGGTGACCGCGGTGCGGGTGACCTCGAGGCCCTCCATGAGCTTGCGCTGCATGGCGGCCATGGGGTTCGCCTCTTCGCCGGGCATGGGCGCGGGCTGCTCGAAGCTGATCTCGTTCCCGCTGAGCGTGATCTTGGCCCCGTCCTCGCTGGCGCAGGCGGCCTTGAACTTGATCGTGCCCACGGTGGCAATGCTCTCCTCGCGGTCGAGGCTCCAGCTCGCGCCGCCGGCGGCGCCGGGCAGCACGTGGGTGTGCACGCCGATCGAGGTCTGCAGCGTCTCGTCGCGGAAGAGCATCATGGCCGCGCCGGCCAGGGCCTTCGGGTCGATCATCATCATGCCGCCGCCGTTGTCGCCGCCGCCGTCGGCGGCCGCCGCCTGAGCCGCCTCCTCGACCAGGGCGTCACCGCCGCTGACCGAGAGGACCTTGCCGCTCTTGTCGATCGAGTAGGCGAAGGTCTTGCCCACGAGGTGACGCACACCGCGCAGAGGGTTTTGCTCGTCGTCCTCGGCCGAGCTGTAGCCCATCTCGCCCATCATGGGCATGGAGATCTTGGCGGTCACCGGCCCGATCGTGGCGTCGATCTTGGCGACGCCGTCGACGCTCTCGCCGACCTTGTGGTCGAGCTGATACTCGACGTGAAAGCCCTGGTCGCCGCCACCCATGGGCAGGCCGGGCAGCTCCATGCCGAGCTCGATATCGATCGTGACCTTGGTGGAGAACTGGTCTCCAGCCTTCAGCGACCAGGCCATGCCTGCGGTCTGGGTCTCCTGGGCGCTGATCGAGCCAGCGGCGACGATCACAGCCAGCGCTGTGGCGGCAACACTCTTCACGTGAATTTCCTTTGGTTGGGTGCGGCGGGGTCTCGGGTCCACGATCCGCGGCTCCTCCGAGCGAGCCCGCACAGAGGTGTCTACCATCCTCGGGCGCCGGGTGTTTGACCCTCTGCCGAACAGCGACGTAAAGCCTTTGTTCGCCTGCGCCTACTGACTCGCGACGGCCCCGTGGTAGCGTGGATCCATGCGGGTCATGAAGTTCGGCGGGTCCTGCCTCCAAGACGGCTCCGGGCTGCCCCAGGTCGTCGCGCGGGTCCGCGCAGCCGGCCCCCCGCTGTGCGTCGTGGTCTCAGCTTTCAAAGGAGTTACGGACCAGCTGCGCGACCTCGCCCACGCCGCGGCCGCCGGGGCCAGCCCCGACCTCACGCTCCTCACCCGGGCCCACGCGCGCCTGCTCGAGGGCCTCGGCCCCGAGGCGCGAGCCACCGGCGAGCCTGCCCTCGCGGCCCTGCTCCGCGAGCTCGAAGGGACCCTGAGCGAGGTCCGCGCGCAGGGGGCCACGCCCCCGCGGCTCGACCGGGTCCTGGGCTGGGGCGAGCGCGCCTGCGCCCAGCCCGCCCTCGCGCACCTCGCCCAGGCCGGGGTCGACGCCGAGCTGCGAGTCGGCGCCGC
>JAGQRJ010000659.1 GCA_020425635.1 Planctomycetota bacterium
CAGGAAGCAAAACCAACGCAGACAGGGCGCGGCAGTTTGGCCGCGCCCTGTGGCGTTGGTTCTCTCGCCCTCGCAGCGAAGCTGCTCGGGCTCACCCCCAACGGGCCGCGGGCGCAGGCTTCGAGGGGGATCGGGGCGGGACGCAGGAAGCAACCAAAGCAGACAGGGCGGGGCTTTTGGCCGCGCCCTGTGGCGTTGGTTGGGTCTAGCCGAGGCTCAGAACCAGCGGGCCTTGCCCGAGGTCTGGGGCTGGGGCGCGGCCTTGGTGCTGGGGCGGGGCTCGGGGCGGTTCTGGGGCGCGCCCTCCATGGTCTCCTCGATCCCCTCACCGATCGTCCAGGCGTTCATCCAGCGCTTGCTGGTCTGGGTCCAGCCGAGCTTGCTGAGGCGCTGAATGAAGTCGGGCATGTGCGCGGCGCCGTAGAAGATCGCGATCGTGCCGTCCTTCTGCTTCTGCAGCTGGTCAGCGAGGACGCCCATGACGACCTTGTTGCGGTCCTCGAGGATCACCTTCCCGAACTTGCCCTCCATCATTTTGGCCTGCTGGGGGTTGTCTCCGCCGAGCTGACGCGCGAACTGCATCTTGAGCATGTCGCGCATCTTGGGGTTGTTCTTGGTCAGCTGCTTCCCGAGCTGCATGAACATCTTCATCATGGGGGCCATGGCCTTCATTTGGTCCTCGCCCATGATCCCGCCCAGGGGGTTCATGCTCTGGCCGCCGAGGGCCTCCATGAGCTGGTCGGTGTTCATGTCCGCGTGGACCATGTTGCCGCCCTGCTTGTAGTCGATCCCCTCCTTCTGGAAGGTCAGGCCGAGCATCTCGCCCATGGCGCCCTGCATTTCGCCGATCCCCTTGAGGCTCTCGTCGGGCTCGAGCTGCTTCTTGCCCGGGGCCACGCCCTCGAACAGCACCGTGGTGTAGCCGTCGAGGTCGACTTGCACGCGGTCGAAGTAGCTCTTGTCGGCAATGTGCACGACGCCGTAGAGGACGAGCTCCACGCCGGTCTCGGGGTGGGTGTAGGTGCTGACGGCGCACTGCAGCGCAGCGTTGTTGCCCTGGCCTTGCTGGAAGCGAACGTGCGCGTCGGCGTCCTGGCCGAACGCGGCGCCGGTGAGCAGGATCGCGAGGGTGAGAAGGGAAAGGCGGTTCATGGTTCCTCCCAGGGAGACGTGGGTTCCATTGCTGTGGGGTGTGGGTCGAGCGTGGCCGCTGTGGCGATTGCCAACTCACCCCCTGTTACGGGGGCTCTCCGGCGCTGTTGGACCCGACTTCGCGGGGGGTTAAGAGTCTTTCTAAAAACGACTTGCGAAGAAGATGCCCAGGCGTCGAGCGAGAATTCTCCCGAAACCGGTCGTTCCAGTCCGAAGGTGGGCACGCGCCTTTGGCGGCGGGCCAGTCCTCGGCTCTGGTGTTATGGTTGAACGACGCGACGCGGACGCGCCGCGCGGTCTGGGCAGGTTGGGCGGACGGAGCTTTGCCAAACGCACAGGATTACGCGTTCTCGAGCCTCGCCCAGGAGCGCGGTGTGCTCAGCACGGAGCAGCTGCGCTCGGTTCTGAGGAGCCGGCAGGCCGAGGGATCGACCGAGCCCTTGGCCCAGGACCTCCTCGAGCAAGGAGTGATCGCGCCCCGGGACGCCGCAAGCCTGCTGCGCGACCTGGCCAAGGGCAGCTTCGGCTGCGTCGACTGCAAGCGTCGCTTCAGCTACGACGAGCTGGCGACGATCCCGCGCGCTGGGTGCAGCGCGCGCTGCCCAACCCAGCTCGACATCGCCGCGGGGGGCAGCGGCGCGGCGCACCCCCGGCTCGCCAACGAGACCGAGGCCACGATCCTCGAGCGGCGCCCCGCAGGAGGCGGCCCCGCGCTCTGGCGGCAGCTCAGCGGCATGCCCAGCGGACCGATCGCCAACACGCACGTGGACTCGTCGTGGGAGACCGAGGCCACGATCCTCGAGCGCAAGCCCAAGAAGGAGGAGCGGGTCGACGAGACCGAGCGACGCAAACCGAGCCGGCGCAAGCGCAGCACCAAGGGCAAGCTCGAGGACTCCGAGGAGACGGTGCGTGACGCCACCGTGCTCCGGCTCCCGAGCGAGGAGCGCCAGCTCGGGCCCTACGAGTTGATCTCGGAGCTGGGGCGCGGCGCCAACGGTGTGATCTACCTGGCCCAGCGCCCGGGGCTCGCGCGGCGCTTCGCGGTGAAGACCCTGCTCCCGGACACCCCGCAGGACGAAGAGACGATCCAGCGCTTCCAGCTCGAAGCGGCCGCGGCGAGCAAGGTCAACGACCCCGGGATCGTGAGCGTGTTCGACGTCGGCAAGGACAGGGGCCGCTGGTACTACGCCATGGAGTATTGCCCCGGGCGGACGCTGGAGGAGCGCCTGCAAGGGGGGCCGCTCTTGATCCGAGAGGCGGTCGAGGTCGTGCGCGCCCTCGCGCGGACCATGCACAACGCCCACCGCCAGGGCGTGATCCACCGCGACCTGAAGCCGGCGAACATCATTCTGGAGGAGATCCGCGGGCGCCCCCGGGTGACCGACTTCGGCGTCGCGCGCGACCGGTCTCTGCTCAGCTCGTGCACGGCCGAGGGGATCGTGCTCGGCACCCCCAATTACATGGCCCCCGAGCAGCTCCTCGGGCACCACGAGGTCGGGCCCCAATCCGACGTCTACTCGCTCGGGGTGATCCTCTACGAGTGCTTGACCGGCCAGCGCCCCTATCGGGCGAAGTCTCCGGTGGAGCTCGCGCGGCAGTTCACCGAGAAGCTCCAGCCGCCGGCGCCCCGCTCGCTCAGGCCCGAGCTCCCCCAGCGCCTCGAAGAGGTCGCGCTGCGCGCGCTGGCCCTCGACCCCTCCCGGCGCTACCGCTCCGCTGCGGCGCTCGCGGACGACCTCGACGCGTTCCTCGGGGTCAAGAGCGTCTCGCGGGTGGTGACCTCGGGGCCCTGGCGCTGGGTCATGATCGCCCTCGGCCTGGCCCTCGGGGTTGGGCTCAGCCTCTCGCTCACGTTCCTCTGGGCGGGGGGCGGCCAGAGCGAGGTCTCGCTCGAAGAGCTCGAGAGCATGCGCAACACCTTGCTGGCCTACCGCCCGCGGCCGAGCCTGGCCGGCCTCGACGACGACCTCTACGAGCTGGAGCAGCGCGCGGGATCGGTGGAGCAAAAGCGCCGGGTGCGCGAGCTGCAGCAACTCCTCGAAGAGCGTCAGCGACTGGAAACGGTCGTGCGCAAAGCCGAGCAGGCGGAGGATTGGGCGCGCGCGTTGCGCGAAATGGCGGAGTTCGTGGTCGCTCCAGGCTCGCCGCTCGAGGCCATGCGCAAGGTCGAATACGCGCGCTTGAGCATGTTGTGGGGGGCCCCTGAGCGAGTGCTCGAATACACCGCCGGGCCGGCTCCCGCCGACCCGCGCCTGGCCCACGAGCGCTCGCTGTTGCAGGCGCTCGCGCGCTGGCTCCGCGGGGAGCGGCGCGCGGTGAACCAGGAGTTCGAGAGCCTCGGCCGCGAGGGCGAGGACCTCCCCTGCAAGGTCGCCAAGGCGCTCTACCTGCTCACGCGGGCGCACCCGGACCGCGACAGCAAGCTGATCGAGCTGACGCTCGAGCAGGCCGAGGGCCTCGGCGAGCGCGACTACGTCCCGCTCTGGGTCGCGCAGGCCTGGAGCCAGGAGCTGCAAGGGCGATACGAGGCCGCGCAGCAGTACGCGCTGCGGTCGCCGCTGCACCCGCTCCTCGCCGTGAGTCGGGCGCGCCTGTTCGGCCTGCTCCCGGGGTCGACCTTCGAGGACACCTGGGAGCTGCGCCACACGCTCGCGACCCACGCCTCCGGGCGCGAGGTCATGGCCGAGTTCGACCTGGCGCTGGCGACCCGCGGCGCGCGCCTGGACACCAGCGACCGCAACACCCTGATCGCCAAGCTCGAGTTGATCCACAGCCAGGGCTTCAGCGACGACCAGGTCGCGCGGACCTTCCTGTGGCTGGCGCTGCTGACCCAGAACGACGTCACCGCGCGCGGGTATCTGAAGCGCGCGCAGCGCTACCCCGCGGCCCTTCAGTGGGAGCTCGACCTCCTGGCCGGGGCCGACCCGGAGCAGAGGAGCCGGCTCGACATGCTCCTCGCCGACTGAGCGCAGCCCGCCACGGGGCCTGGACCTTGGCCAGGCCCCTGCTCCGCCGGGGTAACCTGGGGGGGCAGGAGGCGCGGGTGCGCGAGCCCCTACGACAGAACTCGGAGACGCGGGTCGCTCACTCAGGAGGTGGGCAGGTGCACGCGTGAGGCAAGCCCCCACCAAGGTCGGGAGCTACTCGATCCTGCGCGAGCTCGGGCGCGGGTCCTTCGCCGCGGTCTACCTCGCGCTGAAGGCCAACGAGACCCGCCCTGTCGCGCTGAAGCTGCTGCACAAGACCGCGAACGACAAGGAGATCCTCGCGCGCTTCGACCGCGAGGGCGAGCTCGGCTCGCGGCTCCAGCACCCCGGGATCGTGCCCGTTCTCGACAGCGGCCTCGACCCGCGCGGGCCCTACCTCGTGCTCGAGTATCAGGAGGGCGGCTCGCTGGCGGACCGGCTTGGGCGCGGGGAGCTCTCCAGCGAAGAGGCCGCCGAGGTCATGGTCTCGGTCGCCCGCGCCGTTCACGCGGCCCACCAGGCCGGCGTGATCCACCGCGACCTCAAGCCCGCGAACATTCTGTTCGACGGGCTCGGGAACCCGCGGGTCAGCGACTTCGGCCTGGCCCACGACCGGGAGTCCCTCGAGGCCATGACCCGCACCGGCGACGTGCTCGGGACCCCGTTCTACATGTCTCCCGAGCAGATCTCGGGCACCGGAGTGCTCGACCCGCAGACCGACGTCTACGCGCTCGGGGTGATCCTCTACGAGTGCCTCACCGGTCGGCGACCCTACACCACCCGCCGGCTCGACGAGCTGGTTCGGCTGGTCGTCGCGGGGAGCCCGGCGCCCCTCGGGCCGGGAATCTCCCCCGCGGTGCGGGGCGTCTGCCGGCGGGCCATGTCGCCGGATCGCGACGAGCGCTTCAAGTCGGCCGAAGACATGGCCGACGCCCTCGAGCTGGCGGTGCTCCCGCCGGCGCCACCCCCAAATTACGTGCGCCGCGCGCTGATCTTGCTGCTCCTGGGAGGCCTGGGGGTCGCAGGCGCCGCGCTCGCGGTGCGCAGCCTAGGCGAGCTTGCGAGTGCGCCCGTCGACGGGCCGGCGGCGGCGGAGGTCGAGCCAGCCTGGGAGCGACTCAAGGGGCTGTGCGCAGGGAACTACCCGCTGGAGGTCGTGCGCCGGGAGCTCTCCGCCGCCAGCGCGGCCGCGGCAGACGAAGACTACGCGGGGCGGATCCGTCGCCTGCTCGCCTTCACCCTCTGGCGTCGCGGCGACCTGCGGGCCGAGGAGGCCGTGGAAGAGGGCACGAGCGTGCAGCGCTACCTGCGCGCGCGCCGGCTCGAGTGCCAAGGCGACACGATCGCTGCGAGGACGCTCTACCGCGAGCTCTCGCTCGGGCAGAGCCCGATCGCGCGGATCTCGTCCGTCGCCTACCGCCGGCTCTCGAACAGCTGGGACGCAGCGGCGGAGGCGGCGACCTACCTCGAGGCCGGAGAGGACGGACTCCTTCGCAGTCACGTCGAGGTCGAGCGCGCGACCCTGGCGCTCATGCGCCGCGACCTCAGGGGGGCGAAGCAACGGCTCGAGGCGAGCCTCGAGCTCGAGCCCCGGGACGTCATGGTGCTCTTCTGCCTCGCCAAGTGGGGCGAGGCGAGCGAGGATCGTCTCGCGACCCTGGGCTACCTGAAGCAGGCGCTCGAGGTTTGCGCGCCGCGGGAGCCAGCCTACCTGCTCACCATGGACGCGCGGACGGCGCTCGACCTCGGCGACCGCTCGCGCGCGCTCGAGGATCTGGAGCGCGCGGAGCGCGCGGAGCCAGGCTACTGGGAGGTGCTCTTCCTGCGGGGCCGACTCGCCGCCGAGGACCAGAGCCCGCACAAGGCGGAGCAGGCCTTCCGCCGGGCCTCCGAGGCCTGCCCCGACTTCGACCTGTTCTTGGGCTGGGTGGTCGGGCTGCCCGAGGAGGCCGGGGTCCTGGCCGTGCAGGCCGCGGGCAAGATCGAGCGGATCCCGCTCGTGCGGCGTGAGGCCTCGCTCAGGCGACGCGCCGACGCGGTCGGGGCCAAGATCGTCTACCTCGCCCTGGACGCTGCCTGCCGCGGTGAGCCCAGCGAAGCCGTGATCCGCCTCTTCGAGTTCGCGCGCCGGGACCCCGACGCGAACCAGGCGGCCCTCGCCTGGGAGGAGGCGCTGTTTTGGGTGGGGCGCGACGGCTTCGAGCAGGCGCCCGCCGCGATCGCGCGAGCGCGCGAGCTCGGCTTCGACCCCGACCGCCTGCGCTTGCTCGAGGGCAAGCTCGCCTCGCGCAAGAGCCTGCAGGCGGAGCAATACGCGGCGCTGGAGGAGGTCGCGACCTACGGGCGAAAGGACGGAGTGGCTCGCTCGATCGCCTTCTCCGAGCTCGCGGGCTACGCCGAGAACTGGGAGGCCGCGCAGCGCCACGTCGAGCGCGCGCGCGAACAGGCGCCCGACGACCCCCTGGTGTGGGAGGCCTACCTGCAGGCGACGGGCAGCGAGGACCCCAAGGCGATCGAGGCACGACTCGCCGAGGCGCTCCCGCGCTTCGGGGCGAGCTGGCTGCAGTTCCTCGAGCTCGAAGCGCAGGTGGACTTCTTCGCTGCGATCCAGGATCGCGACGACCGGGAGGGCTGGGCCCTCGCGACCCAGCGCCTCAAGCAGCGGGTGGAGGGGATCGCGCGGATCAGCGGCGGGGTGCGCGGTCTGCTCACCGGGGTCGACATGGTCCTGCTCCGCCCTAGCCGCGACCGTCGCGAGCTGGCCGTGGCCTGGCTCGAGGAGGCCGCGCGCCGCGCGCTGCCCCACCAGCGTCACGAGATCTTGCTGACGCAAGGCTACGTCGAGCTCACCCGCCCCAAGGAGGAGCTCGACCCCGAGCGCGTGCTCGACCTCTGGCGCCAGGCCAGAGCGGTGGAGCCGAAGAGCAAGCTCAAGGGGAACTGGTACCAGATCTTCGACCAGCGGATCGGCGCGGAGCGCCTGGCCGAGTTCGGCGAGGAGTTCCTGCCCGACCCCGAGGATCGGGAGCTCAAGCCCCCGAAGTAGGCGCGCCGGTGTCGGCGTCGGCCCGACTCAAGCATGCGACGGCGAGGCGCGGGAGGAAGGTGCGCGCGCCGCCCGCGAAGCGCACACGCACCCGGGCCCCCGCCTCGAGCACCTCCCCCGAGCCGTAGCGTCGGTGCTCCACGACGTCGCCGCGAGCGAAGGGCCGCTCGCCCGAGGCCGGGGGGCGGGCCAGGTCGGGGGTGACGGTGGTCAGCTCTGCGAGGAAGGGGCTGGGCTCGCCAGCCACGTCGGGGCGATCGGGCTGGCGGTGGTAGGAGAGCTCGAGGGTGTCCTTGGCGCGGGTCAGCGCGACATAGAACAGCCGGCGCTCTTCGCGGAGCTCGGTCGGCTTGAAGGCCGCGCGGGCGAGGGGCACGAGCCCTGCGTTGAGCCCGCTGAGGAGCAGGTGGCGAAACTCGAGCCCCTTGGCGCCGTGGAAGGTGAGCAGGCGCACGCCGTCGGCGTCGCCGCGGAGCGCGGGGGGCGCGGGGGCTGGGTCGGCGCACAGCTCGGCTGCGAGGGCCTCGGCCCGCCGGTCGGGGGCGACGTCCAGGAGCTTGGGGAACCACGCCTCGAGGGCGGCGCGCACCCGGCGCAGGTCTTCGGGGTAGCGCGCGCGGGTGGGGCCGATCGCCTCAGCCAGCTCGAGCTGCACCAGGGCGTCGTCGGCGGAGGGGGGCGGCTCGGTGGCCAGCCAGCCAGGGAGCTCGGCCAGGCGGGCGCAAAGGCGGATCGCGCGCTTCAGCGCCCCCTGCTCCTCGACGGGGAGCGCGGACGGGCGCTTCCGCCGGAGGAACTCGAGCAGCGCCTCCCACGAGCCGGGGGCGCGTCGCAGGAGGCGCGGGGCGAGGAGCCCGTAGTCTTCGTCGCCCAGGAGCTGAGCCGCGACGGCCGTCGAGCCCGCGCCGGGGAGGGCCGGGGTGAGCGCGCTCTGGAGGAGCCTCCGCACCCAGCGCACGGCGAGGCTGGGCCGCGGCGGGGGGCTGTGCACGGGGACCCCGAGCCCGCGCAGGGCGAGCTCCAGCGCGGCGAGCTGCCGACGGGTCCGCGCCAGGATCCCCACCTCGTGCCAGCCGTCGCGAGCGAGCTCCGGCAGGCGCTGGGACAGGTAGCGAGCTTCGCTGACGGTGTCGTGGTGCACGAGCAAGCGCAGCGGCGCTCCGCAGTCGCGGGTGGCGACGAGGCGCCGCCCGGGCAAGACGTGCTCCGCGCCGCGGAGGATCGTGGCCGTGCTGCGGTAGTTCTGCGGCAGCTCGAGGGTCACCGCGCCGGGGCGTCGGCCGAGGAGCGCGAAGGACTGCGGGGCGTTGCCGCGCCAGGAGTAGATCACCTGATTCGGGTCGCCCACCGCGAACCAGCGCGTGCCCTCCGCGGCGAGGGAGTCGAGGAGCCGCAGCTGCTCGTGGCTGGTGTCTTGCAGCTCGTCGATCAGGACCCACTCGAGCGGCGGCTCGAGCGGCGCCTCCAGCAGCTCAGCGCGCGCCTCGCGCAGCAGGTCGTCGAAGTCGTAGAGCCCCCGCGCGCGCTTGTGCTCGCAATAGAGAGCCTCGAGCCGGGCGAGGTCGTCGGGGCGCTTCATGGCGCCAAAGCGTGACCCGCGGGCCCTCGGCGCGGCGAGGCGCCGCTCCAGGCGCTTGCGGTAGCACACGCGCAGGCCGTGGGCGGCGATCAGCTCGCGCCAGAGGTCTTCGCGGACCTCGGGGTCGATCACCTCGACGCGCGCGCGGCGACGGCGCAGGATCGCGAGCGCGATCGCGTGGAAGGTGCCGAGGAAGCTCAGGCGAGACGCGACCTCGTCTCCGAGCGCGCGCGCGACGCGCTGGCGCAGCTCGCGCGCGGCGTGGGTGCTGAAGGTCAAGACGGCGACCCGCTCAGGGACGGCGCCGCAGGCGAGGGCCGCGAGCAGCTTGTGCACGAGGACGGTGGTCTTGCCGGAGCCCACCTGGGCCTTGACCACCGTGGTCGGCGCGGCGCAGAGCACGGCGCTCCGCTGCAGCGGGTCGAGGCCCTCCAGCCGGGCGGCGACCTCGGGCGGGGGCTCGAGCTGAGGCGCGGGGCCGTGCGGGGCGGGGGTCTCCTCGCGGGCACCGAGCGGGAGCTCGAGCGCCTCGAGGCCGACGCTCCGAGGCGCGGTGGCGGAGCCCAGGGTATGAGCGAGCGCGTCGCGGGCGGTCTGCGCGCGCTCGCGCCGGCGCTTGGTGCGCAGCCGCCGTCCGAGGTCGTCGAGGCTCAGCGCTCGGCCTCGAGCACGACCCCGGCCGCGAGCTCCGCGGTCGCTTCACGTGCGTCGGTGGGAGGGTCGCCCACGAGGTCTTCGTAGCGGCGGCGGAGCTTGAGCCGCGCCTGGGCCGAGGCGGCGGCCCCTTCGGGGCTCGCTTCGCCGACGAGCTTCAGCTCTCCGGGCAGCTCGACCCGCTGGGCCAACGCGCGCCGCAGCTGGTCCTGGGCGTGCTCCAGCGCGACCCAGCGCGCGAGCTCGGGGCTCGGGAGCTCGAGCACGAGCTTGCCGGGGGTCACGCGCGCCGCGGCGGCCAGGCGCAAGAACGCGCTCCCTGGGCCGTGGGGCAGGCCCTCGAGGACTTCGCTCCAGCGCCGGGCGCACTCGATCCAAGGGATCCGCGGAGCCGGGGGCGCCGCGGGCTCGGGCTCGGGGCGGTCGAGGTTCGCCAGCGCCCAGGCGATCGTGCGCCGCGAGAGGTGGTAGTCGCCGACGCAGGCCGGGCAGCCGTCGCGGCAGGGGCAGTCTTCGACCAGGCGCAGCGCGTCGCGCAGCACCCGGGGAAGGAGCTCGAAGGCCTTGACCGCGAACCCGATCCCGCCGGGGTGATTGTCGTAGAGCACGATCGAGGTTCGCGTGAGGCCGGCGCCCTCGTCGGGGTAGCGGAAGCTGGTGCCGAGCAGGTCGCTGCCCTCGGCCATGGTCAGGCGCTGAGCGCTGGCCCGCAGCGCGTGGGTCACCCCGGTCAGCGCGTCGGTGCTCTGCTCGCCGAGGGCCGCGAGCACGTCTTCGGGGACGGCGATCCACAGCGCCTCGGTCTCGAGCTGGGTGGTCAAGGCCTGGTGGAGCTGCTCGTAGCCCAGGTTCTGGTGGTTGTGGAACTCGAGCATTTTGTAGCCCACGACCGTGTCGTCGACGCGCACGTCGCCGAGCCAAGCCGCGCCCTGGACGTCGGGTTGCCGCTCCTGGGTGACCAGCACCTGAATGTGCGTCCGCACGTCGGGCTGGGTGTAGTAGTTCTGGTCGACGGGCACGACCAGCGCGCGGTTCCCCACCAGGTCGAGCTCCTCGACCATGTATTCGAGCCCGCCGTGCAGGTAGACCGCGCGCGGGTGCGCTTCGCGGTAGACCTGGGGGCGGGTCATTTCGCAGAGCACGCGCTCGTCGCGGCGGTCGACGACCTTGAAGCGGTCGCCGTCGGTGTTGCGCAGGCTGAACTCGCCCGCGGGGAAGGCCGGCCCGCACCAGTGCCAGCTGCCGTAGGTCTCGCGCAGCTCGCCGGCCTCCTCGAGCACGCAGGCGATCTCGCCCAGGTCGGGGAAGGTCGCCGCGTCGTCGAGGCCCAGGGGGAGCTCGGCGGCGGCGGCGCGCACGTGGGCCAGCTGCACCGTGAGGTTGTCGGGGTCGACCACCGCGTGCTCGGCCTCCTGGTCGAGCAACCAATCGGGGTGCTTGGCGAGGAACTGGTCGGTGGGGCGGGTGGCCAGGATCAGGATCCCGTAGGCCTGATCGCCGCGTCGCCCGGCGCGGCCGAGCTGCTGCCAGAAGCTCGCGCGCGAGCCGGGGAAGCCGGCCTGGATCACGAGCTCGAGCTGTCCAATGTCGACGCCGAGCTCGAGGGCGTTGGTGCTGACCACACCCAGCAGGCGTCCGGTCAGCAGGTCTTGCTCGACCTTGCGCCGCTCCTCGGGGGTGTAGCCACCGCGGTAGGCGGCGAGCAGGTCGGACTCGTCGTGGCGCCCGTCGACCTGCTGCAGGTGGTCGCGGGCCTCCTTGAGCACGATCTCGGTCTCTTTGCGGCTGCGGCAGAAGGCGATCGTCTTGTGCCGCTGGCGCAGGACCTGGGGCAGGAGGTCGGTGAGCTCCTTGCTCGCGGCGCGTCGGGTGTCGTTCTCGTTGAGCGGGGGCTGCCAGAAGTAGACCGTCTTGCCGCCGGCGGGGGAGCCGTCCTGGTCGATCAGCGAGAACGGGCGGTGGCAGAGCTTCTCGGCGAGCTCGCGGGGGTTGGCGATCGTGGCCGAGCTGGCGAGGAACTGCGGGCGCGAGCCGTAGTGCGCGCACACCCGCAGCAGGCGGCGCATGAGGTTCGAGAGGTGCGCGCCGAAGGCGCCGCGGTAGACGTGCAGCTCGTCGATCACCACGTAGCGCACGTGGCGGAAGATCTGGGCGTAGCCCGGGCGACCGTGGGCAGGCAGCAGGCCCGCGTTGAGCATGTCCGGGTTGGTGAGCACGAGGTTCGCCCGCTCACGAATCCGGCGGCGCTCGTCGGGGGGCGTGTCGCCGTCGTAGACCCCGAGCTCGAGGGGCTGCCCGCCCGCCCGCAGCGAGTCGGCGAGCTCGAGCATGCCGCGCAGCTGGTCCTGGGCGAGGGCCTTGGTCGGGTAGAGCAGGAGCACCCGCGCCGCGGGGTCCTCGAGCACGGCCTCGAGCACCGGGAGCAAGAAGCCGAGGGTCTTGCCGCTGGCCGTGGCGGTGGTGATCACCACGTCTTCGCCGGCCTTGGCCCGGCGGTAGAGCTCGGCCTGGTGGGTGTAGAGCTGCTCGAACCCGCGGGCGCGCACCGCGTCGGCGAGCTCCGGGGGGAGCTCCGGGGGGAGCTCCGCGTAGCGGGCCTCCCGCGGGGCCAGCTCGCGCTGCGCCACGATCCGCTTGCTAAACCGACCCAGGTCGAGCATGGTGGTCCTCCGACCGAACGTATGCCGAATCTTGGCATGTCGGTCCGACACCCCGCAGATGGCCCCGCCGAGGAGGGCGCGTGCAGCTCGAAACCATCAAGTTCATGCTCATGGCCCAGGACATGGAGCGCGGCGTGGCCTTCTACCGCGACGTGTTCGGGCTCCAGCCCGGCTTCGTAAGTCCTCACTGGAGCGAGCTCTCCCGGGGTGACGCGGTGGTCGCCCTGCACGGCGGCGGCGACGGGAGCTTCACGGCGACCGGGCTCAGCTTCCAGGTCAAGGACCTCGAGGCGGCCTGCCGAGAGGTCGCCGCCGCCGGGGGCACGATCCGCAAGCAGCCCGAGGCGCGCCCCGGCGAGCCGATCAAGCTCGCCGAGGCCACCGACCCCGAGGGCAACGGGATCCTGCTCACCGAATACCTCGGCTGAACCCGGAGGCCTCGCGCTGGGCCACCTCGACGCGATTCGGGCGACAGCCGAGGAGCGCGCCGGGGGTCGTCTCGTCCAGGCGCGCGGGCCCCAGGGGTTGCGGGTAGGATCGCGGCCCGAGGAGGGCCCGGTGGGCAAGCCCAAGAAGCAGAAGCGCGCGGTCCCGCGGCTGGCCCGAGGGTTCCGCGACCTGACGGCCGCGGACCTGGTCGCCCGCCGCGACATGATCCAGCGCGTGATCGAGGTCTACGAGCGCTACGGGTTCCAGGCGCTGGAGACCCCGGCGATCGAATACGTCGACGTGCTCGGCAAGTTCCTCCCCGAGGCCGACGACCAGCCGGACGCCGGGATCTTCGCCTTCAAGTACGACGACGACGAGTGGGTCGCCCTGCGCTACGACCTGACCGCGCCCTTGAGCCGCTACGTGGCCAAGAACTTCCAGGAGCTGGGCATGCCCTTTCGGCGCTACCAGACCGGGCAGGTGTGGCGCTGCGAGAAGCCCGAGCCCGGCCGCTTCCGGGAGTTCACCCAGCTCGACATCGACATCGTCGGCGCGGGCTCGATCCTGGCCGACGCCGAGGTGGTGACCGTGCTCGCCGAGAGCATGGAGGCCCTGGGGATCGCGCGCGGCGAATACCGCGTGCAGCTCAACGACCGCAAGGTGCTCAACGGGCTGCTCGAGGTCGTGGGCTGCGCCGCGGAGGTCGTGCCCACCGTGCTGCGCTCGCTCGACAAGATCGACAAGGTCGGCCCCGAGGGGGTGCGCCTGCTCTTGGGTCCCGGGCGCGAAGACCCCGAGAGCGGAGACTTCACCAAGGGCGCCGGCCTCGAGCCAGGCCAGGTCGACACCCTGCTCGCCTTCGTCGACGCCCCGGGCGACGACCGCGCCACCTACCTCGAGACCGTGGCCGGGCTGATCGGCGAGAGCAAGGACGGGCAGGCCGGGCTCGCCGAAATGCGCGAGCTCGACGAAATCCTCAGCGAGCGCGGGCTGGGCCCCGACCAGGTCGTGTTCACCCCTTCGGTCGTGCGCGGGCTGGCCTACTACACCGGGCCGGTGGTCGAGGTCGCGCTGACCTTCACCGACCCCACGAGCGGCAAGCCCTTCGGTTCGGTCGCGGGCGGCGGCCGCTACGACGACCTGGTCGGGCGCTTCACCGGGCAGCCGGTGCCCGCGACCGGCGCCTCGATCGGCGTCTCGCGCCTGCTCGACGCGCTCAACAAGCTGGGCAAGACCGACCCCAGTCGCGGGATCTGCCCCGTGCTGGTCACGACCTTCGACAAGTCCAGGCGCGCCGACTACCAACGCCTGGCCGACGAGGTGCGGGCCGCGGGGATCCCCTGCGAGCTCTACGTCGGCGGCGGCGGCGCGCCCAAACAGTTCAAATACGCCGACCGCCGCGGATTCAGCGTGGCCGTGGTCGCGGGCCCCGACGAGTTCGAGGCCGGCCAGGTCTCGCTCAAGGACCTGCGCCTCGGGAGGGAGCTCAGCCAGTCCGAGGGCTTCGCCGAAGACCGCAAGGCCTGGCTCGAGAGCCTCCCAGGCCAGGTGACCGTGCCGCGCGCCGAGCTCGTGGCCCAGATCCGCGAGATCCTCGGCCGCCACTCGGGGTAGGGCGGAAGAGAGCCCCCCTCCGCTGCTTCCCTCCGCAAGGCGCGCACGGGCTCGACCTGCGAGCTCCGTGAGCTCGGTGTTAACCGAGCAGGAGCTGCGCGGTATCCTCCCGCCCAGAAGGAGCACACTCCGTGGCTGAAGCAGTCGAGCGAAACGCCAACCTCGAGACCCTCGTCGCCTGGGCCGTGACGAACGCGCTGCTGATCGGCGCGCTGGTCGTGGTCGGGCGCACCTGGGGGGGCGTCCTGGTCTTGGGGGGGGTCAACGCGATCCTCTCCGGCGGGGCCGCCGCGTTCTGCGCAGGGACCCTTACGGCGCGCTGGGGGATCGTCTACCGCATGCACGCCGTGCAGAGTGTCTCGGCGCTGCTGTGCCTGGCTCCCGCCCTGATCGGCGCGGTCGCCACGCTGGTCTCGCCCTCGATCCGCGCGCAGTTCGACGCGGTCTTCGTCAGCGCGTGGTCGATCCCGGTCGTGGCGGGGGTCGCGGTCTACCTCTGCACCTGGCTCGTCCTGGCGCTGCTCGAGGTCACCCAGCGCGAGATCGCCCAGGCGGGCTAGCCCTAGCTAGGGCTAGTCGTCGGCGCGGACCCAGGCGCCCGGGGTCCACTGCCACTTGCGTTCGCCCTCGACCTCGACCGGCTTCCAGTTTCCGGGGCGCCACTTCTCGCCCTCGCGGGCCGCGATCCAGGCGCCGGGGGTCCAGTAGAAGACCTCGGTGTCGGGCTCCCAGGACCAGTAGCCCGGGCTCCAGAACAGGTCGCCGGGAGGGCGCTCGCTCTGGACCTCGGCCTTGTCGGGCGGCGGCTTCTTGGAGACGACGACGGGCTCCGCGCTGGAGCAGCCCCAGAGGCTGCAGGCGAGGGAGAGCACGAGGGCACGGAGCAGTCGGTTCATTCACGCACCTGCAGGAAGCGGTAGGTCGAGGAAGGTTCGCCGTTGGCGCCGCGCACGACGATCGGCCCGGTAAACAGGGTGTCCGGGGCGGGGGCGCCGAGGGTGATCGCGCGGCCGGTGGCGACCGTAGTGCCCCCGACGAGCACGGTGCTGTCGACCGCCGCGATCGTCACCCCGTCGATCAGGATCTCGGTGCCGCCTACGTTGGCCCCGTCGATCACGATCGAGGCAGGCGGCTGCGCGCGGTCGAGGACCACGAGCGGGCTGTCGGGGCTGGCTCCAGAAAACACCGCGGCGACCGAGGCGCGCACGTCGAGGACCAGGGGGCGCTGAGCGCTGACGGCTTGACCTCCGGCGCTCACGCTGAGGGTCACGTTGCCCGCGGGGACCGCGCTCGGGACCTGGACCTCGATCGTCTCGCTGGTCTCGGCGGTGACCAGCGAGGCCGCGCCCCCGAAGCTGACCTGGCTCCCGCCGGTGAAGTTGCGCCCGAGGACCGAGATCGAGTCGCCTGCGATCGCGCGCAGCGGGTCGAGCCCGAAGGCGAGGGTGTCGGTCGGGGGCGGGTCGGGGGCCCCGGCGCGGGTGGTGAACGTGAACACGAGGGTCGTGTCGTCGATCCCGTTGCCCGAGAGGTCGCGCACCGCGCTGTCGACCACGATCGAGTAGTTCGCCGAGGTGTCGAGGCGCTGGTTGGGGAGCAGCCGGACGGTGAACGGGTTGTCGTAGTTCAGCCGCGCGGGCACGGCTCCGTTGAGGCCGACGATCCGCACGGGCTGCGCGACGTTGGTGTCGATCGCCTCGCTGAAGGTCACCACGATCTGCGAGGCCTGGTTGACGTTGACGGCGTCGGCGGCGGGGGAGGTCGAGACCACCCGCGGGCGGATCCCGTCGGGGGCGAGGGCCTGGTCGAGCACGAAGTCGCCGAGGGCGGTCGAGGTGGAGGTCCGCGCCTCGATCCGCGGGGCGAAGTCGACCCCGGGGCGCTCGGGGAAGGCCCGCACGAGGTAGGCGCTGTAGTCCGCGGGCACGTCCAGGATCTCGAAGCGCCCGTCCGCGTCGGTGGGGTCCGAGACGCGGTTCCAGCAGGACACGCGGTAGCCCCGCACGGGCTGGCTGCCGACCACGACGCGTCCGGTCAGGGTCGCGCTGGGCGACGGCGCCGCCGGGGCTATCGCATAGAGCGCGCCGACGTTGACCGGGACCGCGAACTCGGCGCCGCTGTTGATCGGGGCGATGTTGCTCTGGGCGAGCTGCCAGGTGCCGGTGGAGGCCTCGACCCGGTAGAGGTTGAAGGGGCCAGCGGCCGCGGCGTCGAGCCGAGGGACGGTGAGGGTCGCCGCGGGGCTGAACTGGACGCCCTCGGGCTCGACGAGGAAGGCGACGCGGCAGGTGCGCCCTCCTGGCAGCGCGGTGGGCAGCCTCGAGGGGCTGACCCCCAGCACGCGCACCTCGCTGATCGCGCCGCTGGGCAGGTTCACGTTGGTCCCGGTCGCGAGCTCCAGGCTCACGCCGGGGAGCTCGGCGCCCGAGACGGTGGTCGTGGTCGTGATCGCGGCGGGGAGGTTCGCGCCGATCCCGCTGCGGAGCTGGGGCAGGTGCACGGGGCGAGCGAGGAAGTTGGGCCCGTCACCGAGCGAGACGGGGACGAAGAGGGTCGGCGTGGTCACGCTGTCGCCGACCTTGAGCACGCGGTTCCCCGCGGGGACTGGCCCCAGCAGGAGCAGCCCGTCGCGCCGGGTGAGTCCGGCGGGCCCGCCGACGATCTGCACCGGCACGTCCTGGGCGGCGCGCTCGGTGTAATCGAAGACCATGCCGGCGAGGTTGGGGGTCGGCGGAGCGCCGCCGCCGTGGCTCGAGCTCGAGCAGCCCGCCCACAGCACGCCGCCCACGACGAGCCCGCCCAAAACGCTGATTCCAAGGCGGACGTCCATAGGAGAGCAGGGTAGCAAGCTCCCTTGGAGGGTGGGCCGCCGACGGTCCGCGCTGGTCTCCGCGCTGCGCTGGCGCGCTCAGGACCAGGGGCCCCGCTGCCGCCGGGTGGCGGGTTAGGATCCCGGCTCGGAGGCGGCATGACGGATCAGGACCTGACCGGGCGGCACGCGCTCGTGTGCGGCGCGAGCTCGGGGATCGGGCGCGCGGCGGCGGTGGCCCTCGCGGAGCAAGGCGCGACCGTGACCGCGCTCGCCCGGCGGGCCGAGGCCCTCGAGGGCCTCGTCGGCGAGCTGTTCGAGCGCGGGCTGCAGGCGCGCGCGCTGGTCGCGGACCTCGAGGACCATGACGGGCTGCGCGCGGCCGTGCGCGGCCTGGTCGCGGAGCACGGCGCGGTGCACGTGCTGCTCAACAACACCGGCGGCCCGCCAGCCGGGCCGCTGCTCGAGGCCGAGGGCGCGGACTTCGAGCGCGCCTTCAAGCGGCACGTCCTCGCCGCGCACCTGCTCGTGCGCGAGCTGCTCCCAGGCATGCGCGAGGCGCACTACGGGCGGATCCTGAACGTGATCTCGACCTCGGTCCGCGAGCCGATCCCCAACCTCGGGGTCAGCAACACGATTCGCGGAGCCATGGCGAGCTGGGCCAAGAGCCTGAGCAAGGAGCTGCCCCCGGGGATCACGATCAACTCGATCCTGCCGGGCTTCGTCGACACCCAGCGCCTCGGCTCGTTGGCCGCCGCGATCGCCGAGCGCGGCGGCACCAGCGCCGAGGCCGTGCGCGAGCGCTGGCTGGGCATGGTCCCTGAGGGCCGGCTGGGTCGACCCGAGGAGCTCGGAGGCGTGATCGCCTTCTTGGCCTCTCCCGCGGGCGCCTACGTGCGCGGGGTGTGCCTGCCGGTCGACGGCGGGCGCTTGAACTCGATCTGAGGGAGGGCCGCGTGAGCGAGCTGTCGTCGGGCTTGAGTCAGTTCATTGGCGGCCGCCACGTGCCGTCGGCGAGCGGGGAGACCTTCCCCGACCTCAACCCCGCCACCGGGGGCGAGGTGGGTCGGGTCCCCCGCGGGAACGCCGAGGACGTCGAGCGCGCGGTGGCCGCGGCCGAGGCGGCGGGCCCCGAGTGGGCCGCGCGCGCGCCGGCCGACCGGGCCAGGCTGCTCGACGCCGTCGCCGAGCGGATCGAGGGGCGGCTCGAGTCCCTGGCCCGGCTCGAGTCCCTCGACACCGGCAAGCCGGTCAGCCTGGCTCAGGCGATCGACATTCCCCGCGCCGCGGCGAACTTTCGCTTCTTCGCGGGGGCCGTGCGCCACGACGAGACCGGCTGCCACACCACCCCAGGCGTGCTGAACTACACCCTGCGGCGCCCCCTGGGCGTGGTCGGCCTGATCACGCCCTGGAACCTGCCGCTCTACCTGCTGACCTGGAAGACGGCCCCCGCGCTGGCCATGGGCAACACCGTCGTCGCGAAGCCCAGCGAGCTGACCCCGCTCACCGCCCAGGCCCTGGCTGAGATCCTCGACGAGGTCGGGGTGCCCCCGGGCGTGTTCAACGTCGTGCATGGCTACGGGGCCGAGGTCGGGCAGGCGCTCGTCGAGCACCCCCGGCTCAAGGCGATCAGCTTCACCGGGGGCACGCTCACCGGGGCGCGGGTCGCGGCGACGGCGGCGCCTCAGTTCAAGAAGCTGAGCCTCGAGCTGGGCGGGAAGAACCCGACCCTGGTCTTCGCCGACTGCGACCTGGAGCGGGCGCTGGCGGGGACCGCTCGCGCGGGCTTCACCAACCAGGGGCAGGTCTGCCTGTGCGGCTCGCGGGTGTTCGTCGAGCAGTCGATCTACCGCGAGTTCGTCGACGGGCTGGTCGCCCGGGTCGGAGCCATGAAGGTCGGACCCCCCGACGCGATCGACACCCAGCTCGGCTCGCTGATCTCCCAGGCGCACCGCGAGAAGGTCGAGGGCTACATTGCCCTCGCGCGCGAAGAGGGCGGCACCGTGCTCACCGGGGGCGCGCGGCCCACGCTGCCGCCCCCCTACGACCAGGGCGCCTTCTTGCTGCCCACGGTGATCGAAGGGCTCGACCCAGGGTGCCGCACGGTGCAGGAGGAGATCTTCGGGCCCGTCGTCACCGTGCACCCCTTCCGCGACGAGGCCGAGGCCTTGGCCCTGGCGAACGGCGTGCAATACGGGCTCAGCGCGTCGGTGTGGACGGGCGACCTCTCGCGCGCCCACCGGGTGAGCGCCGAGCTCGAGACCGGCATGGTGTGGGTGAACACCTGGCTCCTGCGCGATCTGCGCGTGCCCTTCGGCGGGATCAAGAACAGCGGCGTCGGCCGCGAGGGCGGGCGGCACTCGCTCGAGTTCTTCAGCGAGGCGCGCAACGTCTGCATTCAGCTCTGAGGACGCGGGTGCTAGGCTCTACGCCCAGGAGCGATCGACCGTGAGCGAAGACCAGCCGCGCAAGAAGCACAAGGCGTCGTGGGACCTGAGCGGGAGCGGACCGATCGAGGAGGACGACGACGGGTCGCTCGCCGCGGGCGCGCCCGCGCCCGCGCCCAGGCGGAGCGACCTGGGGCCGATCGACCCGCCCACGGAGTCGCTCGAGCCCTTCGAGGCCGGCGCGCTGCGTGACCCCAGCGAGGAGGGGCCGGCCCCGAGCGACGAGTCGAAGGTCTTCGCGCGCGAGGGCGTGATCAGCTCCTCGCGGGCGCCCGCGCCGGTGGGAGCCTACCCCCACGCGCGCCGCGTCGGCGACCTGCTCTTCCTCTCCGGGGTGGGTCCGCGCCAACCCGGGACCAACGCGATCCCTGGCGGCCCGATCTGCACGCCCGAGGGGGCGCCGCGCGACTACGACGCCGCGGCCCAGACCCGCGCCGTGATCGAGAACGTGCGTGTGATCCTCGAAGACGCGGGCTCGTCCCTCGACAAGGTCGTCGACGTCACCGCGTTCCTGATCGACATGGACCGCGACTTCTCGGCCTACAACGGGGTCTACGCCGAGTATTTCCGCGGGATCCAGGCCACCCGGACCACCGTCGCGATCCGCGCCCTGCCCACCCCGATCGCGGTCGAGTTCAAGGTGATCGCGCTGGCCTGAGCGCGAACCAACGCAAACGCGCCGCCCTTTGGGCGGCGCGTCGCGGCGGCCGAAGCCGCCCACCTGATTCGGTGAACCTGACTTAGGGGACGTCGACGTAGGAGCCGCCGTTGTCCGAGGCCACCCCTTGGCAGAAGGAGCGGTAGGAGCCCGAGGCGGCGATCCCGAACACGTTGACCGTGGCGCCCTGGGTGTTGGCGTTGGCGATCATGCGACGGTGACCCGAGGAGCCGCTGGCGCCGCAGTTTGGGGCGCCGTCGGTGAGCAGCACGACGGCCATGTTGTCCTTGTCGCCGAGGGCCGAGGCGGCCGCGGGACCGGTGCCGGTGGCGCCCGTCGGACGGTGGCCGGCAACCCAGCCAGTGGCGGCCGACTTGTTGGCGTCGTTCGCCTCCTGCATGGAGCCCTGCCATTGGCGGGTGCCGCAGTCGTAGGCGATGATGTTGAACTTGAAGTTCTCAGAGAGGCCCTGGATCGAGCGGATCAACTCGGCCTTGGCGCGATCGATTCGCGGGCCGGAGGCCTGGGTGCCGTCGGGGCGGGTGTAGCTCTGGCTGTCCCAGCCCATGGAGCCGGAGATATCCAGCACGTAGAAGATCGTGTCGTTCTCCGAGTTGATCTCCTCGCCGAAGAACGTCGGCGGGGCCTCGGTCGGGGGGTCGATCTCGGGCGGGATCGGGGGCTCTTCCTCGATCGGGGCGCCCTGATACTCAGGCTTGGCGACCGGGAGGTCGAGGTCGGTGGGGTGGGCGCCGCCAGCACCCGGGGCGCCGCTGCCGGGGCCCATTTGGCCGCCAGCGCCCGTGCCGCCGCCCGCGGGGGGCATGCCCGTGCCGGTTCCCTGGCCCAAGGCCACGCCGGCGCTGAGCAGCGCTGCAAACCCAGTGATCATTACGCTTTGGAGCTTCATATGTCCCCCTGTGGACAACCGTGAGAAACAACCCTCGTCTGATAAGGAGACGCGGCCCGATGGGTGGGCCTTGCGGGAGTTTTCCAAAGAACTTCGGAAACCACCCGTAAGGCGAATTCCGGGCTAGCGACGCTTGCCACCCAAGAACTTACGGACCTTGTCGACGAACTCCTCGTTTTCCTCGATGAAGGGCATGCGGGAGCTCTTCTTGAAGGTTACGACGCCTGCGGTGCCGTAGTGCTTCTGGATCGCGTTGCAGTCGTCGGCCGAGGTGCGCAGCGAGTGCGGTCCGTAGAAGATCAGGGTCGGCGTCTTGGTCCGGTTGAGCTTGAACAGCGAGAACTCGGGGATCAGCACGCCGCCCATGGGGCGGAAGGCCTTGAAGCCCACGCTGCGGCCCATGCCCTGGGGGGTCTCGACCGTCTTCTCCACGATCGGGCCGAGGATTCGGCCGATCTCGAGGTCGCGGTGGTCGGCGAACATGAGCGTGTGGCCCTTGCGCTGGAGGGCGCGCGACTCGCGCTCGTCGGCCGCCTCGTGGCGAGCTTTGCCGTTTTGCTCGATCAGCTGGCTCTGGGCGTAGTGCTCCATTTCGATGTCGCCGCGCTTGTTGCCCTCGGTCTCGGTGCGGTCGCGGCCGTCGCCCCAGGCCTTGTTGCCGCTGACGGGCGAGATCAGGATCATTTTGCGCACGAGGCGCGGGTGCTTCTCGGCGAACTTCATGGCGATCCAGCAGGTCATGCCGTGGGCCATGAGCGCGAAGGGCTTGTCTTCGATCTTGCCCTCCTTGACCAGCTGCTCGTGCAGCCCCTCGAAGGCCTCCACGATCCGGTCGATCGGGTAGTAGGGCAGGCCTGCGACCTCGGGCTTGAGCGGGGGGTCGGTGAAGTCGTTGGCGCCCGGGAGCGCCATGTAGAGGATCCGGTTGCTGTCCTCGAGCTCGCGCAGGTAGGTCTCGAGGTAGTCCTTCTCGTAGCCGTACTCGGGCAGCACCAGCAGCGGCAGGCCCTTGCCGCGGGAGCGGAAGTCGAGGTTCGTGCCGCGGACCTTGGTCTTGCTGATCTCACCGCCGCCGAGCTCGGACTCGTCGACGTCTCCGCTCGGGACCTCCCAGCTGCCCTTGACCGCGTCCCACCAGCCGCGCCACTTCTCGGGGGTGTCGAGGTCCTTCTCGCGGGTGATTCGCTCGAGGCTCTCGAGGATATGCACCCACACGAGGAACATGTCCTCGTTTTCCCAGGCCGTGATCAGCGCCTCGACGCCTTCCTTGGCGGGGAGCTGGCCGAGGGCGATCGCGGCCGCCCGCTTCACGCGCCACTTCTTGTTGTCGAGCATTTCGACCAGGAACGGGACGCGCTCCTTGTTGCCCGACTTCCCGAAGGCGAGGCACACCGCCTCGCCGATGATCTCCTTCTTGCTCATGCGCTCGAGGCGCTTGATCACGTCTTCGTCGTGGACGCCGGCGAGCACGTCGATCGCGGCCTCGCGATAGAACCACTCGCCGCGGGCGAGGACGAAGTCGGTGAGGATGTCGAGCTGCTTCTTGTCGCCAGGGTCGAGCCCCTTGATCAGGTCGATCCGCTCCCAGGAGTTCGGGCGCTCGTTGTAGTTACGCTGGAACTCCTTGACCGGGTTGTCTCCGGCCCAGGCGGAGGCCGCGAGGCCGGCGAAGAGGGCGACGAGCAGGGTGCGCTGCATGGGATTCTCCATTTGAGCGGCCAATCGTATCAATTGCGACGCGAGTGGCCAGATGGCTTCTTGACTGGGCGCCGAGCGCGCGCCTTAACTTATACGCACACCTGACACCCTTTATTTGGTCCTCGAGTTCCAGGCGTGAAGGGCGAGCTCGCGTATCTCCTTTGCTGGTAAGTGCGCGAGGGCCGCGCACGCTCGGGCGTCGGCCTCGGGGCTCGGCGGTCCCTGGCGAAGCTCGGCGAGGAGCTCGAAGAGCAACTGGCGCGCGGCGACCAGCGGGGGGAGGTCGCTGCGCTGCTGAACGCCCAGGATCGCGAGGCCGACGAGGTCGGCGAGGTGCCCCAGGGGCTCGTCGTGCAGCATGGCGGCCAGGGCTCCGCGCTGGGCCAGGGCCACGGGGTCTGGCGGGCCCTCGCTCGGTTCGGCGAGCAGGGCATAGAGCTCGGCGGCGGCGCGCAGCTCGGAGTGGGCCGCGTAGTCCTGCACGAAACCCTGCAGGCGCTCTGCCGCGGGGCGGGGCGCGAGGCGGCTCCAGAGCGCCTCCACCGAGCGGCCGCGGAGGACCGTCTTGGTCAGCCCGAGCAGTTCGAGGGTCCGCTCCGGCTGCGCGAACTCGAGGAAGTCGGCTTCGGTGGCCTGGATCGCGGCCACGAGGCTCGGGGCCTGCGGGAGGAACTGCCGTTGGCCGATCTCGACGATCGCGGCGTAGTCCAGGCGGACCGTGGGCCCCGCCGAGCTGTAGCTCGCGGGCCTCGCGGCCCGGCGCTCGGTCAGGTGCGAGGGATAGTCGTCGACCAGGGTTTCGTCGAACTCCAGCACCGTGTAGGGGAAGGCTTGCCCGAAGAACGCGCGCTCGCGCCGCTTGCGGGCGCGCAAGCGCACGACGCTGAAGGAGCGGCCGTCTTCGGTGAACAAGAACGCGTAGCGGTCGCCGCGTTGGGCGGCCTCGTGGGCGATCGGCAGCAGGTTGGCCTCGTCCTGCGCGCGCGCGGGGTCTGCGCCCGCCCGCACGAGGGCTTCGCGGAGGTCACCGCGCGCGCGCGCGAGGTCCTCCTCGAGCGCGCCGACGTCGGGGTTGGGCAGCAGCCCCTCCTGGGCAGCGCGCAGGGCGTAGCCCGCGTAGAGGTAGTCGCCGAGCGCGCGGACTTCGCTGCGCCCGAGCACGGGCTCGTAGCGGGGCGGGGGCGGGGCGGGCTCGGGGGCGCTGCAGGCGGCCACGCAAGCGAGCGCGCAGGCGAGCGCGCAGGTGAGCCCGCGCCGAGGGTAAGTTCGGGACGGATTCGGGTTCGCGGAGCCCCCGGGAGGGCGCGTAAGCTCATTGTTCATAGGCCCTAACGAGTTGATCGCGGAGTTGTCGGGGGTGACTGCTAATGTCTCGGCACGTTCGGATTGGGGCGCGCGGTTGCGCCCAAACAAATCATGAACACGCCCGCAGGACACGATCGAGCAGCAAGCTCGAAGAGCGCGAGACTCGCGAGAGCTCGCAAGAGAGTTGAAGAGGCGCCAAATGGCTAAGAAGAAGCGTTCCACCACCACCACCACCAAGCCCACCAAGGCCGAGCTCGAGATCAAGGCCCGCCGCGAAGCGCTCGAACTCACCATGGAGCACATTACCAAGCGCTGCGGAGCAGGCTCGATCATGGTGCTGGGGCAAGACTTCAAGTCCGACGTCCCCGCGATCTCGACCGGCAGCTTGAGCCTCGACATGGCGATCGGGGTCGGAGGCATTCCTCGCGGGCGCGTCACCGAGATCTTCGGGCCGGAGTCGTCGGGCAAGACGACCTTGGCGCTCACGGTCGCGGCCAACGCGCAGCGGCGCGGAGGCGTGGTCGCCTACGTCGACGCCGAGCACGCGCTCGACCCCGTCTACGCCCGCAAGATCGGGGTCAACCTCGACGCGCTGCTGGTGAGCCAGCCGGACTCTGGCGAGCAAGCGCTCGAGATCGTCGAGCTGCTCGTTCAGTCGAACGCGGTCGACGTGATCGTCGTCGACTCGGTCGCGGCGCTGGTGCCCAAGGCCGAGCTCGAGGGGAACATCGGCGACCACCACGTCGGCGCCCAGGCGCGGCTCATGTCGCAGGCCATGCGCAAGCTGACCGGCTGCGTGGCGCGCACCTCGACGGCGTTGATCTTCATCAACCAGCTGCGCGAGAAGATCGGCGTCATGTTCGGCTCCCCCGAGACGACGACCGGCGGGCGCGCGCTGAAGTTCTACTCCTCGGTCCGGCTCGACATTCGTCGGATCGCGCAGATCAAGGACACCAAGGGCGTGACCACCGGCAGCCGGGTGCGGGTGAAGGTCGTCAAGAACAAGGTCGCTCCGCCGTTCCGCCTCGCCGAGTTCGACATCGTCTACGCCAAGGGGATCTCCTGGCACGGCGACGTCCTGGACCTCGCCGCGGAGCACAAGGTCGTGCGCAAGGCCGGCTCCTGGTATTCGTTCGGTGAAATGAGGATCGGCCAGGGCCGCGAGCGGACCCTCGAGTTCCTCGAGCAGAACCCGGACGTCTCGAACGAGGTGGAGCAGGCGCTGTTCACCGTGCTCTTCCCCCCGGAGAAGGCCGAGGGCGAAGACGAGGACGAGGTGCCCGAGGAGATCGAGGCCAGGGAGCCGGTCGCCGTCGGCTAGCCCCCACCGGCCCTCGAGGGCGGTCGAGAAATTTGCGAGCTGCGCAGGGACCCCCTGCGCAGCTCGCTGCGCTTGGGGGCTCCAGGCCGCGGGGGGGCCGGCGACGAGAACCGGGCCCCGGCGGCTGGGAAGGGAGCGATCCAGGCGGTACGCTGAGGTCGGAGGGTCAATGACTCACAGCGCCGACCTTGCCTTCCTCGAGCTGGCGCGCGAGCGAGAGCTGGTCCCCGAGAAGCGACTGCAAGAAGCCATGCTTGCGGCCGAGCGGGATCGGGTTCCTCTGGAGCGCGTGCTGATCCAGAGCGGGCTCTTGCGGCCCAGCGTATGCGAGCACCTGCTCCAGCTCCGCAACCGCCGTGCGCTCCTCTGCCAGAGCTGCGGCGGCTACACCTACATTCTGTCGTCCCAGGAGGGCGACATCTTCTGCGAGCACTGCGGGAGGCTGCTGCGTCTGAGCGACCGGGTGGCCCCCGACGCGACCCCACTCCCCCCCGCCAGGTCTGGCCCGATAAGCCGCAGCGCGCCTCGGCGCCCTCCGCCTCGGCGCCCACCGCCGGCCCCCACGCGCGGGCCAGGACCCGCGCCGTTGAGGGTGCCGACGGCGCGCCAGGCCCGCCCCAGCGACGAGGGAGAGACCGGCAGCGCCATGCGCCCGAGGCGCAGGGCGTCGGTTCCCCCCCCGCGCCCGGGCCCTCGCCCCATGCCCGCGGCGGGCCAGACCGAGGTCTTCCTTACGCGCATGATCGGCCGCCTCGAGGACGCCGACGACCCCCTGGTCGAGCGCCTGATCGAGAGCGCCGGCGCCGCGCTGGCCCGCACGGTCGAAGAGCGCTACCTGGGCGGGCTGGAGCAGCGGATCGCCGAGGAGGTGACCGGGCGGGTGGTCGAGGTGTTCACCCGCGGGGAGGTGCAGCTGCCGCGGGTGACCCAGGTCGCCGTCGATCACGCCCTCGACCAGGTGGGCCTCGTGGTCGACGGCCTGCGCGAGGAGCTCCACGAAGCCGTCGTGCGCCGCGAGTCGCAACAGAACGCCGAGTTCGACACCCTGCGGGGCGAGCTCGACGACCTGCGCGGGGCGCTGGGCAGCGAGGAGGTGCGCCTCGACGCGATCGCCCAGGAGCGCCTGCAGGCCATGATCGCCGCGCGCCTCCAGGGGCCGCTCCCCGAGTCGCTGCAGGCGGGGCTCGAGCAGCGCGCCGAGCAGGCGGTCGACGCGGCGCTGAGTCAGCAGCTGCAGTCCATGGGCCTGGCCCCGGCGGGCGGAGAACCCTGGCGGGCGAAGCTGGCGCGCGAGGTGCTCGACGCGCTGCGCGTGGAGCTCACCGAGCACGGGCTCAACGCGCTTCCGCCTCGGATCACCGAGGAGGTCGTGGCCCACGCCGAGGCGGTGGCCGAGCGCAGCGACACCGCCAGCGACATCGGCCACGTGAGCGGGGCGGTGAACGAAGAGCAGGTGCAGCAAGCGGCGGCGCGGACGCTGGAGACGCTGTGGGAGCACCTCGAGCAGCACGGCGTCGCGGGCTTCCCCGAGCGCGTGGTGCGAGACCTCGGCGACCGCGACGCGCTCACGGCGCACGTCTTGGAGTCGATCTGGGGGCACCTCGAGGAGCACGGGCTCGCGGGCTTCCCCGAGCGGATCCAGGCCGACGTGGCGAGCGCCGCGTCGGGCGGCGCGCCGACCGGCGAAGCCGCGGACGCGGTGGCGAACGTCCTGGCGTCGATCTGGGGGCACCTCGAAGAGCATGGGCTCGAGGGTTTCCCGGACCGCGTGCGCGACGAGGCGCGGCAGATCTCCGCCGAGGCAGCAGCCGAGCTCGAGGCTCGCTTGACACGGATCGAGGAGCGCCTGGGCCTCGACGAGCGCACGCAAGAGGGGCTGGGCGAGCGCGTCGCGCGGATCGAGGCCCGGCTGGCGGCCGGCGGCGCGAGCGACGCCGACTACGCCAGCGAGGAGTTCATGGAGCAGGTGGTGAACCTCGCCATGGAGCGCGTGACCGAGGCCGACACCGACCGCCGAGTGACCCTGCTCTCCGGCCAGATCTGGCCGCGGATTCGGGCCCAGCTCGACGAGCAGCTCCAGGGCTGGGAGCCGACGGGGTGGACCGACGCGCTGCGCGAGCTCGCCCAGGCGGCCGTGGACGAGGTGGTCGGCGGCCTCGACCTGCAGGGTCTGCCCGATCGGGTCGCGCGCTACGCGGTCGACCAGGTCCGTGGTCGCGGGCACGAATCGGCCGAGGCCGAGCGCGCCGCGGAGGAGGCCGTGCAGCGCGCGGTGGCCAACCTGGACTACGAGACCCTCGCGCAGCGGGTGGCGATCGAGGCGACGCGGCCGCTCATGCAGGCGATCGACGGACGCCTGGCGGGGCTGCCCCAACAGGTGATCGAGCAGACCACCGAGCGGGTGCTCGCCGAGTTGCAGACTCGACCGGATTGAACACCCCAGGACGCAGGGGCCGCCGCCGGAGCTGGGCTACAGCCTAAGGACTTGCAGAGCTCGACCCCCCTCGGCAGGCAATCGCCTCCCCCGCCGAGCGCGCGCGAGTCCAGATGGCGCCGCGAGGCCAGTCGCTTCGCGGGAAAGCATAAGCCATTGATTTCGTATCGCTTGCGCAGACGGTCTCGGCTCCCCAGGGAGAGGGTGCACGGTTCCGGAGGCAGCCCCGCGACGCTTCGAGCTGGCGGTGGTACCCACTCCGCGAGACCGAGCACGTAAGCCCATGTTCCTCGGTGGCTCGCGCGTGGTCTTGGATCTGCAAAGAGCTCTCTCGAACCGAGGCACCCCCAGGGCGAGATCCTCTCTCACTCTCTCTTCTCTCTTCTATTCTTCTCGTAAACCTAGGACTCGTCCTGGGGTGTCCGGCTTCGTTCACCTGCTTCCCGCCCTCGCGGTCGAGGCAGCGATCCTCCCGCGCGACCTGCGCGCCAACTCCCGTGCAAGAAACCGCCCGTCGCTTCGTCCATTGGATCGAGCGCGGCGCTGCCCTGCTCGCTCGCCTTCCTCCTTCCACCCGTTCCCCTGGGGCCGCTGCTCTGCGCGTCTGCGCCGCAGCCCCCGCTACGTCGATCGACCAAGAGCAGAGGTCCCATGGCCCGTCGCACGCGCGCAGCGTTCACCCTGATCGAGCTCCTCGTCGTCGCCGCGATCGTGGCCGTGCTCGCGTCGCTCTTGCTCGCGGGGCTGCGCGCCGTGATCGGCAAGAGCGAGCGCGCCGTGGCGAAGTCCATGATCCAGAGGATCGAGACCGCGCTCGCCAACTACTACAACGACGAGGGCCGCTACCCGCGGCTCGCGCCGCGCCCTGCGGGAGCACTCCTGGGCGACGCCGACGCCTACCGCGACGACTGCGTCGCGTTGTGGATCGGGCTCATGAACAAGGCGACCCGCGAGGCGGGCGGCGGCGCCGACGCGCCCTACCTCGAGGGCTGGGACCGCACGCTGATCGGGCTCTACGCAGGAGGCAGCGCGGGGCTCGACGCCGGCATGCCGACCCAGCCCGACGGCACCAACCACACGACGCAGCTCCCCGCCGCGAACGCGCTCGACGTGGGCCTGCTGCCCTTTCAGCTCGCGCACCTGCCCTCGGCCCCGACGCAGCTCGTGTTGCTCGACCCGTGGGGGAACCCCTTCCACTACCGCGAGTGGGCCTCGGTGCGCGACAGCGCAAAGGAGGCGGCGCTCGCCGCCCCGGTCGCGCGGAGCCTGGCCGGGATCTCGCTGGCCCTCGACCGCGAGGGTCAGCAGCCGCCGGTGCTCACGGCCTTCGACGCGCCTCGGCGTCCGACCCTGATCGCGATCTGGTCCAACGGGCCGAACGGGATCAACGAGTATGGCCACCCAGACTCCGACGACGTGACGAACTGGAGCGTGTCGCGTTGACCCAGCCCTTCTCTAAGCCCTTTATAAATAGGGCCTAGGGCGCCGTCAGCGGGTTGGGTTCGAGCAGGATGCAAGAAAGCTCGCGCGCCGTCGTCTAAACGCTTGTGGGTGGACCCGACCACCAGCCTTAACTGGTTCCGAGACAGGGCCTAAGGACCTATCGCGGATTGACAGAGCCCGTCGACTCCAGCTAGGATCGCGCCCTCACCCACTACTACGGAGGCTCCCTTGCTCACCAAAGATCGCCGGGCGTTCACGCTGATCGAACTCTTGATCGTGATCGCGATCATCGGCATTCTCGCCGCGGTCCTCCTGGCCGGGATCACCGCGGTTCGCAAGAAGGCGATGACCGGCATCACCTCGAGCCTGATCCGAACCATCGAGAGCGGCCTCGCCAACTACCTCAGCGACGAGGGCAAGTATCCCCGCCGCGCGCCGCGTCCCCCGGGCGCGGCCATGGGGGGTGCCGACGGCTACCGCGACGACTGCGTCGGCCTGTGGTGTGGGCTCATGAACAAGGCCACCCGGCAGGTGGGCGGTGGCGGGAGCAGCCCCTACCTCGAGGGCTGGGACCGCGAGAACATCGGCTACTACACGGGCGGCATCGGTGGGCTCGCCAACGGCATGCCGACCCAGGCGGACGGCACCAACCAGACCGACCAGATCCCGGGCGCCGACTTCGACCAGATCAACCTCCAGCCCTTCCAGCTCCTGCACATGCCCCCTGGGGCGGCGCAAATGCTGGTGCTCCTCGATCCCTGGGGGGGGCCCTTCCATTACCGCGAGTGGGCGTCGGTGCGTGACAGCACCAAGGACGCGGCGACCGCTGGGCCCACCGACCGCTCCGGCGTGGTCGGCGGCGTGAGCCTCGCCCTCGATCGTCAGAGCGAAGCGCAGCCGATTCAGGGGCCGATCCCCGACAGCCCGCACAACGCCCAGAGCTTCGACATTTGGAGCAACGGCCCGAACGGGATCAACGAGTACGGGCACCCGGACTCCGACGACGTCACGAGCTGGTCGAAGTAATGCGCGCCTCAGGAACCCTTGCCCGGCGCGGCTTCACCCTGATCGAGCTCCTGGTGGCGATCGGGATCATCATTCTGCTCTCGTCCCTGCTCATGGTCGCGGTGCGTCCGATCTTCCTCAACGCGCAGCAGAAGGCCACCGCCGCCTTCCTCGGCGAGCTCGAGACCGCGCTCGAGGCCTACCACGCGGTGTTCCGCGACTACCCGCCCGACGGCTACGACCGCGAGCCGGCGCCTCCCGGCCCCAACCCGGGCTGGGGCTACGCCGCGGGCCCTGCGGGTGGCGTGCTCGTCGGGTCCCCCGGCGCCCCGCTGAGCGTTCAGCGCCCGGTGAAGGGCACCCAGAGCCTGATCTACTTCCTCGCGCGCCCGATCGTCAACGTGCACTGGAAGGGCTCGACCGACGACCCGCGCAACATGCGCACCGACCCGGCGGGACCCTTCCTCAAGAAGATCACCGAGTCGCACTTCTCGCGTCCGCAGTGGAGCACGGCCAAGCCCTGGAACGACCCGGGCTGGAACACGGTCATGCTGATCGACGATTTCCAGCGGCCGATCTGCTACGACAAGGTCAAGGTCAACTCGCCGGTCTACTTCCAGCCGGGTCGCTTCCACCAAAACGGCGGAACGGGCCCCGGCGGCATGGGGATCGCGGCCCACGCAGACGTGGGCTACATCCAGAACCAAATGCCGATCGACGAGGACTTCGAGGACCCGACGGGCGTCCTCAACGCCACGACGATCGCCACCTGGCACGTCGACCCGCGCTTCACCCAGGCCTACCTGGCAGGAGTCCCGGAGCTCTTCGCGCCGACCAACTACGCGTTCCCCGGTTCGTTGGCCACCCATGAGCCGAAGAACATTGGGACCTACAACCTCTGGAGCACGGGCTCGAGCTGGTTGAACCCGCAGGACGACATCTGCAGCTGGCAAGGGGATTAGGAAGCACATGCACCGTCGACACACACGCGGCTTCACCCTGATCGAGCTCCTGGTCGTGATCGGGATCATCATCCTCATGACCGCCCTGGCGTTGCCGGCGATCAGCAAGTTCCTCGACGGGCAGCGGCTGGGGCAGAGCGGGCGGATCGTGCAGAGCGCGTTCAACGAGGCGCGCCGCGCGGCGATCACCCAGCGCACGCGGCAATACCTCGTGTTCTATCGGGACACCGACGAGAAGGGGCGCGAGCGCTACGGCGCGCGCCGCTTCCGCGACAAGTTCGGGTTCGAGGGCAAGCCCTTCTTCCTCCTGCCGAACGTGCGCTTCGACCTCGTCAGCGACGGCGGCACCGGAGCGCCCCCGCCGACGCCGGCACCGGCCGTGGACCGCTTGACGGGCCTGTTCGTCCCCCTCTACCAGGGCGAGCCGGTCAAGACCGACGCCGCGCTGTTCACCAACCTGCGCCCGAACCTGGGCGGCGGGATCGGCTGGGTCGAGTTCCGCAAGGACGGCACGATCAACCTCACCGACCCCCCGCTGCAAGACCAGCCGCCTCCGACGGCGGGCTTCGCGGCGAACATGTTCGACCTCAACACGCCGATCGACAACCTCAACGACGCGCAGCTCGACGCGCTGCGCCCGCTGGTGGACATGAACCTGCGCGAAGGCGGCGCGAACGACAACGTCTCCAAGCGCTGCTACATGGACATCGACCCCAACACGGGCCGGGTCCGGGTGCGCGTGCTGAGGCAGACCGGCCCATGAGCGCTCTGGCACCGCGCCGGCTCGCCGGCTACACCCCAATTGGACACAAGACGAGAAGGTGGAACATGGCACGTCTCAGGCGCCGTGGCTTTACGCTGATGGAGATCCTGATCGCGATCGTGGTCCTGGTCTTGGGGATCACGGGGATCGTGGCGCTGTTCCCGACCGCGATCGACTCCGGCAACCAGACCGTCGAGGACACCTACGCCTCCGAGATCACGCTCTCGGTGGTCGACGCGGTGACCGTGGGCATTCGCGAGAGCCGCTACGTCTACAAGGCCAGCGCGGCGTCGCGGGCGTGGAACTACTTCGTGTTCAACCACGACGGCGTGCAGGACGAGGTCCCGCCTGCCCCGCACGACTACACCTCCTCGCCTCCCGACGGCTCCTTCCACACCCGCGACTACGCCATCGTGCTGCCCCAGGCGTTGAACCTCGGCGCGACCGGACAGGGCGGCGGGCTTGGGCCGGTCAACAACACCAACGTGGCCCAGGAGCCGGTGTTCATTTACCCCGTCCCGCTGGTCGGCCACGGCGGCGCCACCGAGAACAACCAGCGCGCGCCCGCCAGGCTCGACGCCGGCCAGGCGATCGACAACTTCAACGTCAACCGTCGCCGCTTCAGCACCAAGGACACCGAGACCCACTGGATCCCCCGGGTCTACCCCCTCGGCGTCTACCGGCGGGGGCAGCAGCCGACTGGCGCGGGCGCCCCGGCCGCGGGTGACACCCGCCTGGAGTTCCTCTCCAACGACAACGTCTACGACGGCACCGGCGGCGGCCAGCGCACGATCGCGGTCGACCCCTACCCGCACTACTCCTTCGCGTTCTCTTTCCAGCGCGCACGGATCGACACCAACAACGACGCGCGGATCGACACCAACGACGAGTTCTCCGAGAGCCTCTACCAGCTCAAGGTGTTCGTGTTCAAGAACTTCGACCAGGCTGAGGCCGACGCGATCGGCCCCGACCCCACCCGTCCCGTGCCTCGGGGCAACGTCCCGCGGCACGAGTTCGTGACCTTGATCAGTCTGTAGGAGACGGCTTCGGACAACCCAACTGCGCTCACGAGCTCGGGGCTAGAGGCGCGCGCAGGCGCGCAGCCAAGGGAGCGGGAGACACGCCGAGAGGAGGCGTCGCATGACGAGCTTGCGCAAGTCGTTCACCCTGATCGAGCTGATGGTGGCCGTCGCGCTGATGGTGATCCTCACCGGGAGCGTGGTGTTCATTTTCGCGCGGAGCCAGGAGATCTTCCTCCAGGTCGACGCGCGGGTGCAGGTCTATCAATACGCTCGCTACGCCTTCGACCAAATGGAGCGCGACCTGGCGAACGTGGTGAAGACCCACAACATGGAGTTCTTCGACGACCTCCCCGATCCGGCGCTGATCAAGGGTCGCTACGACAACTCGAACGAAGAGATCCCGATCCGCGGGAAGGACAACCCCGACACCTACCACTACGCCTTCACCGCGCGGCAGCATCAGCCCTACCCGAGCTCCGACGATCCCCAGACCTTCTACCGCTGGGACTCGCTCTACTTCAAGACGGTGACCGTGGTCAGCGGGCAGACCCACCCCGTGCTCGTGGAGTACGCCCTCGTCGACCGCGACCAGCGCCGCCCGCGGCTGGTCAAGCGCCTGTGGCAGGTGACCGGGACCGACGCGACCAACCCCTTCCGCCCCCGGCACAAGATCAACGACACCAAGCACCCCAACCCGGTCGAGCAAGACCTCGCGCTCTACGCCGTCGACAGCCGCTTCGAGCTCTTCGTGCGCAACCGGCGCTGGCAAGACGTGGGGGACTTCTACGACGTCGAAGAGCTGATCACCCCGCCTCGCGTGCCGATCCAGGGCGGCGGCACCCGGCAGCCCTTCCCCCCGCACCAAGACCTGTTCCCGAACACCCCGGACACCACCTACGCCGGGTCGAAAATGGTCATGGCCTACTACGACCAAAACCACGACAAGCGGCCGGGCGTGACCGACGACCTCGGGGTCTTCGAATACACCACGGATCCCAAGACCAAGGGCCTGTTCAAGACCAAGCGCAACTTCACCTTCCCCATGCTCACCGAGGGCAGCGTCGTCTCGATCTCGGGCGGCGGGTTGGTGGCCAAGGACTACGTGGTCGAGGCCTTCGTCAAGCCGGACGGGACCCCCTTCGAGCCGGGCGACCCGCCGAGCCAGTTCCGGATCCGCTTCGACGAGTCGCCGGAGTGGCCCCAAGGCAACACCAGCGACCTCGAGGTGCGCTACATGTGCTCCTGGCTCCCCCCCGCTGTGCGCGTGAGCCTCAAGATCAAGGATTCCAAGAGCCAGGAGATCCGCTCGGTGCAGCGCGTCTTCAAGCTCTTGAGCGCGAACTGACCTCTAGGGGGCTCGTCCCGAGCCCCCTCGCTCTCGCGGCCAAGCCGCTCGAGCTCACCCCAAGGGGCCGCAGGCGCAGGAGGGCTTCGCCCTCCTAGTTTCGTGTTTTCCAGGGGGCTCGTCCCGAGCCCCCTCGCTCTCGCGGCCAAGTTGCTCGAGCTCACCCGGGGTGGATCGGAAGCGCGACGAGTGGGCAGATCTTGCCCGTCGGTGGGACGCACGGCCAATGTGGAGAACTCGCGCGGCCCTGGCGATACACTGCGGACGGTGCTCAGCGACGAAGAGATCATTGCGCAGATCGGTGAGGGGCTCCCCGTGGGGGTGTGGGTGGCCCGCGCCCCCCACGGCGAGTTCGTCTACGCCAACGAGACCTTCCGCCAGATCATGGGCCTGCCCGGCCTGGCCGAGGTCGCGCGGGGCGAGTACGCGGAGCCCTATCGAATCTACGACCGCGGCGGCGCGCTCTACCCCGAGTCGTCCATGCCCTTCGTGCGCGCGCTCGAGGCCCGCGAGACGGTCATGGTCGACGACATCGTCATTCACCGGCGAGACGGCGCGCGGGTCAACGTTCGGGCCTACGCGCGGCCCGTGTTCGAGGAGGGCGAGATCACCCACGTCGTGATCGCGTTCTTCGACATTACGCGCGAGGTCGAGGCGGAGGCGGCGCGCGCCGAGAGCGAGGCGCGCTTGCACCAGGCCGAGCGCATGCAGTCCCTCGGGACCCTCGCGGGCGGGATCGCCCACGACGTCAACAACCTCCTGGGCGCGATCTCCCTGATCGCCAGCTCCCTCGCCATGGACGAGGCAGACGAGGAGCGCCGCGCGGACCTGGACAAGATCGAGGAGGTCGTGCAGACGGCCACGGACCTGGCGCGGTCTCTGCTGACCTTCGCGGGGCGCGGCAAGAACCTCGCAGCCCCGGTCTCGTTGAACGACGTCGTCCGCAGCGTCGAGCGGATCTTCGTGCACGGGATCGACAAGCGGATCCAGGTGACCAACGAGCTGCGCGCGTCGCGCGGGGTCATGGGCGACTACGTGCGCCTGGAGCAGGTCGTCATGAACCTGTTCCTCAACGCACGCGACGCCATGCCGGAGGGCGGGCGGATCCGGGTCTCCACCCGAGACGAGGGGCCCGAGGTGGTCGTCGAGGTCGAGGACGAAGGGGCAGGGATCCCTCGGGCGCTGCGGAGGAGGGTCTTCGACCCGTTCTTCACCACGAAGCAAGGCGGTCCGCGCACGAGCACCGGCCTGGGGCTGGCGACGGTCTACGGGATCGTCGACAGCCACCAGGGGGCCGTAGAGATCGCGGACGCGCCAGGGGGGGGCGCGCTGGTCCGCGTGCGCTTGCCGGCGTGCGATCAGCCGGTGGTGCTCGGGGACGCGCGCGAGCCCGAGTCGGCGCCCGTCCGCGGTGAGGGGCTCGTGCTCGTGGTCGACGACGAGGCCATGCTCCGGCGGGCTGCGGTGGACGTGTTGACCAGCCTCGGATACCGCGCGATCGGCGCGAGCAACGGCCTGGAGGGCGTCGAGATCCTCAAGGAGAAGGGCGAGGAGATCGACGTCGTCCTGCTCGACATGAGCATGCCCGGCCTGGACGGCGAGCAGACCTACCGGGCCATGCGGGAGCTGCGCCCAAACCTCCCCGTCCTGCTGACGACCGGCTACGCGCTCAACGAAGCCGCCCAGGCGATCCTGGACCTGGGGGTGCGCGGCTTCATCGAAAAGCCGTGGAACGCCTCCAGGATCTCCCGCGCGCTGGCGCGCGTCCTCGAGGACTCCCGCTGAGCGAGCGGCTGCGTCGCCCCGCGCAAACTCACCCCAGCGAGGTGAGAAGTGCGGGCTAGGCCCCGTGGGCCTTGGACATTTGCACCGCGACCACGATCCCCACGATCACGGCCAGGATCGCGAGCACGAGCAGCGTGATCTTGATCCAGCTGTAGGGGCGCTTGCCGACGACCTCGCCGGTGCAGGCGTTGACCAGGAAGCGGTAGAGCTTCTCGTTGTAGCGGAAGCTCGAGATCCACAGCGGGAGCAAGAAGTGCTTGAAGGTCACGTTGTCGTGGCTGATCGCCAGGGAGTAGATCCGCTGCTCGTCGCCGCCAATGTCGCGGCGCACCGCGGAGCGGATCTTGGGCTCCATGCGCTGCTCGGCGAGCTTGAAGCCCTCCTTGAGCCCGATCCGGTAGCGCTCGGCCTTGAAGCCGCTGAGGTAAGCGGGCTGGTAGGGCTTGAGCTCCTTGAGCGGCCAGGGCTCGAGCTTCTCGACCAGCGGGCGCTCGAGGGACTTGCTCGCGTAGACCAGCACGTCGTCGAAGGGCACGCGCACCGTGCCCGAGGCCGAGCGCCAGCGCGTCTTGCGCACCTGCCGCGTCTTGCGGTTGCCCTCGGAGTCGGTGTAGCTCTCGCTGACGTAGTAGTGGTCGCCGCGCTGGCCGCGGTAGCGGGTCGTGGTGTGCGAGTCGTAGGTCCAATACGGCATGTAGACGCCGTCGATCCGGTCGGCCGAGGCGCGCTGCTTGAGGTCGTTGGGGGCGAACCACAGGCCCTCGACCCACTTATGGAACAGGTCCCGCGACTTGCGGTCGTCGATCTTGAACGGGAGCACGCTCTCGGGGACGAGCATGTCCTCGCTCGGCTTCTGGGTGACCACGATCGGCGAGCCGCAGTAGCTGCACTCGCTCGCCTGGCCCTTGATCACCTCGGTGGCGCCGCAGCCCTTGCACTCGAACTCTTGCCCGCCTTCGACGAGGTCGTTGGACTTCTGCTTCGCGAGCTTGGCCAGGCCCTCGTGGAAGTCGTATTCGACGATCTCGACCTTGCCTGGGCCGTCTTCGCCCTCGGGGCTGTCGCTGCCGATCTCCTGGGTGGCTCCGCAGTACTGGCACTCCAGGGAGGTCGTGCCCACGGCGTAGGTCAACTCGGCCCCGCAGCCTTCGCACTTGATCTGCAGCGACGCGTCCTCGCTCATGAGCCCCCCTCTCAGCCCCCCAGGGTGCGGCCGACCCCGGTCTGGTGCAACCCCCCGGCGTCGGGCCCGCGGTCTCCGGGAGGACTCGCCTTGAATCGCGCTGGCGGCGGCATAGTATGTGCCCTTCCCTGCACCCGACCCTGGAGGACGCTATGAGCCGCTGGCACTTCGCACCCCTGTTCGTCTTGGGACTGAGCCTCTGCGGCTGCCCGACCCCCACCGACTCAGGCGGCGGCGGCGGCACCGGCGGCACCGGCGGGACCCCCTCGGGCGAGGCCTACCGGATCGCGGTCGCGGGGCCGTTGACCGGCGACTCCGCCGACATGGGCGCCTCGATCAGCAAGGCCGCCAAGCTCTGGGAGAAGGAGATCAACGCCAAGGGCGGGATCAAGGGCAAGAAGGTCGAGCTCTTGATCGAAGACGACAAGGGCCTCCCCAACGAGGCGACCAACGTCGCGACCAAGATCGCCTCGGACGACAGCGTGTGCCTGGTCGTGGGGCACTTCAACTCCTCGTGCACCAAGGCCGCGCGCTCGACCTACGAGCGCAGCGGGATCGTCGAGTTCACCCCGGGCTCGACCAACGTCACGATCTGCAAGGAGTCGCCCTGGACCTTCCGCAACCTCTACCACGACGGGACCCAGGGGATCTTCATGGCGCGCTACGCCCAGAAGGCCCTCGGCGCCAAGTCGGTGTCGCTCGTCTACGAGAACGACGACTACGGCACGGGGCTCAAGGAGTCGGTCGCGGCGGAGTGCGCCGAGATCGGGCTCAAGATCGCGGGCGAGGCGGGCTACCAGCGCGGCCGCCTCGGCGACCCGAAGCAGCTCGCGACCACGCTCCAGAGCCAAAAGCCCGACGTGATCATCGTCTGCGGGCTCTACTCGGGGGCCGCGCTCCTGACCAAGGCGATCCGCAACGACCTCGGCTGGGGCGACGTCAAGATCTTCGGCTCCGACGGCGTCATGAACGCCGCGTTCGTGGGCACCGCCGGCGAGACCGCCGAGGGCGCCATGGTCGTGACCCCGTTCTTCTTCTCCGACAGCGGCTCCGCCGAGGCCAAGGCCTTCCGCGAGGCCTACCGCGCCGAATACAAGGCCGACCCCGACACCTGGGCCGCCCTGACCTACGACGCGCTGGGCATGGTCGCCATGGGGATCGACGCGGTGGGCGCCGACCGCAAGGCGCTGCGCGACTGGATGGCCGGGGTCAAGACCAAGGACGCCGGCTACACCGGCGTCACCGGCGTCACCTACTTCGACGACAACGGCGACTGCCCGGGCAAGCCGCCCATGGTCGTCGTGGTCAACAACGGTGAGTTCGAGGCGGCCGATCCGCCCTCGGTGCCGGTGGACTAAGCCACACCAGGAGGCTCAACGCCGCCGTGGACATCGACTGGGGCTACTTCCTCAAGACCCTGTGCAACGCGCTCAGCGAGGGCTCGATCTATGCCCTGATCGCCGTGGGCTACACCATGGTCTACGGGATCATCAAGCTGATCAACTTCGCCCACGGCGAGGTCTACATGATCGGCGCCATGGTCTCGGTGTGGCTCTTCGTCGACCAGCAGCTGCACCTCGCGATCGTGATCCCGCTCGCGATGCTGATCTGCGCCGCGCTCGGGCTGTTCCTCGACACGGTGGCCTACAAGCCGCTGCGCAACTCGACCCGGCTCGCGGCGCTGATCACGGCGATCGGAATGTCGCTGATCCTGCAGGGGGTGGTCCAGCTGATCACCCCCAACTACCACGCGCTGCCGGTCGACACGACGGCCACGGTGGTCGGCCTCGACAAGGTGGAGGCCCTGGCCGAGCCGCGGGAGGGGGCCGAGCCGGTCGCCAAGGTGCGCCCCGACCAGTCTCGACCGATCCTCGACAACACCCACCCCGCCTTCGTCGGCGTCTCCTGGCGGATCAAGGCCGGCGAGGACCCGGTGACCGTGTGGCTCCCCCGCGCCGCCGTGCGCGTCGAGCAAGGCCTCCCCGCGGCCCTCGACACGAGCGTGGTCGGCGACGTGGAGTTCGCCACCCCCTCGCAGCCCGACACCCTCGAGGGCGAGCCGGCGGTCTCGGTGTTCCGCCTCCCGCTGAAGGACGTGCTCGTGTGGATCACGGCCTTCGCCATGATGGGCGGGCTGCACCTCCTCGTGCAGAAGACCAAGATCGGCAAGGCCATGCGCGCCTGCGCGCTCGACCAGACCACCGCGAGCCTCATGGGCGTGAACGTCAACCGGGTGATCGCGTTCACCTTCATGGTCGGCTCCGCCATGGCCGCGGTCGCGGGGATCCTCTACTCGATCAAGGTCGGGGGCGGGATCTTCTTCCGCATGGGGTATTACCCGGGCGTGATCGCCTTCGCCGCGGCGGTGCTCGGCGGGATCGGGCACCTCAAGGGCGCGCTCCTCGGCGCCATGCTCCTCGGCTTCGCCAGCTCCTTCTGGCAGGGCTACGCCAACTGGGGGCTGCACGCGCTCGTGCCGGGGGCGGGGTCGAAGGACCTCTCGCCCTACAGCTTCGCGTTCTGCTTCCTGGTCATGATCGTGGTGATCGTGTTCCGACCCTACGGGCTCCTCGGCCGCGCGGGGGCTGACCGCGCATGAAGCAGCTGCTGCGCAACGACTGGGCTTGGCTGGGGCTGTTCGTGCTCCTGTTCATGGTCCTCGGGCCGCTCCCCCCGGCCTTCGGCCTCGGCGCGATCGCCGGCGACTTCGGGGTCCAGGTCCTGCTCACGATCATGATCTACATGATCTTCGGGCTCGGGCTGAACATCGTGATCGGCTACACCGGGCTGCTCGACCTGGGCTACGCCTCGTTCATGGCCATGGGCGCGATCGTGGTCGCCGCCGGCCTCGTGCTCACCCAGCAGCCGGCGGGCGAGACCTTGCAGGCCCCGCTGGGCGACCTGCGCCTGACCCAAGAGCAGCGGGAGCTGGAGGCCAACGCCAACGCTGGGCCCGTGGTCGTGCAGTATCGACCCGACTGGGGCTACGACGTCGTCTCCGGCGCCGAGGCCGTGCTCGCGGCCCTCGAGGCCCAGGAGGCCGCGGGGCCCGACGCCGAGCCCAAGACGCTCAGCGTGCAGCCCTACGCCGGGCTGGTGCTCCCCGTGGGCCAGAAGTCGGCCAAGGGCACCCACCCCTTCGGCTCGACCGGGGGCTTCCTGCTCCTGCTCGCGATCGCGGGCGTGGTGTGCGCCGCGTTCGGCGTCCTGCGCGGGATCCCGACCCTGCGCTTGACCGGCGACTACTACGCGATCGTGACCCTCGGGATCGCCGAGATCGTCTACATCACGATCCAGAACGAGGGCTGGCTCACCGGCGGCGCCTACGGGATCAAGCTCGACGGCGAGACGATCCCGCACCTGTTCGGGGCCGACCCCAACGTCGCCCAGGGCGGCACCTGGTGGTTCAACTTCTACTACGTGGTGCTCGTCGCCCTCGTGTTCGCCTTCGTGTTCAGCAAGCGCCTCGAGCTCAGCCGGCTGGGGCGGAGCTGGGCCGCGATCAAGGCCGACGAGGTCGCGGCCATGGCCTCGGGGATCGACGTCAAGAAGGCGAAGCTGCTCGCGTTCCTCGCCAGCGGCTTCCTCGGCGGCGTGGGGGGCGGGCTCTACGCGCTCAAGCTGACCACGGTCACCCACGCCCAGGCCGAGGTCTTCGAGTCGATCATCGTGGTGTGCTTCCTCGTGTTCGGCGGCATGGGCACGATCCGCGGCGCCCTCCTCGGCGCGGCCATGCTCCAGGGGCTCGCGGAGTTCTTGCGTTTGCTCTCCGACCCGTTCTGGGTGCGCGACCACGTGTTCTTCCTCGCCGCCGACAGCGAGCTCTCGATCCCCAACGAGGCGCGCATGCTGATCTACGGGCTGATGCTCGTGCTGCTCATGCGCTTCAGGCCCCAGGGTCTGCTCCCGCCTCGCGCCGGCGGCGACCCGCCGAGCAAGCAGCAGCAAGCGACCTGGCGCCTGGCCGAGACCCCGCTGTTCCGAGTCGGGGGCAAGACGTGAGCCTGCTCGAGGTCTCGCAGCTCGGCAAGAGCTTCGGCGGCCTGCGCGCGGTGAACGACTTCTCGTTCACCGTCGAGGAGGGCTCGATCACCGCGCTGATCGGCCCCAACGGCGCGGGGAAGACCACCGCGTTCAACATGGTCACCGGGGTGATCGTGCCCACCGACGGCTCGATCAAGTTCCGCGGCCAGGAGCTCCGCGGACGGCGGGTCGACTTGATCTGCCGGCAGGGGGTCGCGCGGACCTTCCAGAACATTCGCCTGTTCGACCACCAATCGGTGCTCGAGAACGTCACCGTCGGGCTGCACCGCCAGCTGCGCACCGGCTTCCTCGGCGCGCTGCTCAAGGGCCCGCGCACCCGCGAGGAGCGTGAGGCGCGGGTCGCGAGCGCCAAGTACCTCGACTTCGTGGGCCTGCTCCCGCGGGCCAACGACGAGGCCAGCAGCCTGGCCTACGGCGAGCGCCGCCGGCTCGAGATCGCGCGCGCCCTGGCCAGCGGGCCGAGCCTCCTGCTGCTCGACGAGCCCGCGGCCGGCATGAACCCTCAGGAGACGGTGGAGCTCGTCGAGCTGATCCGCAAGATCCGCGACGCGGGCGTGACCGTGTTCCTGATCGAGCACGACATGAAGCTCGTCATGGAGATCTCCGAGCAGATCTACGTGCTGAACCAGGGCGAAGAGATCGCGCGCGGAGTCCCCGAGGCGATCCGCAACGACGAGCACGTGATCAAGGCCTACCTCGGGGTGCCCGAGTGAGCCGCGACCCCTGCACCGCCTGCGACGAGGAGTTCGAGGAGGAGGACCTCCTGCTGGTGTGCTCCGTGTGCCTCGTCGAGCACCACGCGGCCTGCTACATAGCCAACGGGATCAAGTGCCACGCCTGCGGGAGCAGCGCCACGCCGATCGACCCGGAGGCGGGCAAGGAGCCCGTCGAGCCGGCCTCGGCCTCGGGGGTCCAGCCGGCCTCGGCCTCGGGCACCGGCTCCGCCGTCCAGCCCGCCTCGGCCTCGGGCGCCGGC
>JAGQRJ010000660.1 GCA_020425635.1 Planctomycetota bacterium
CGCCCGCCGCCGAGGCGCCCAAGAAGCCGATCGCCGGCAGCAAGCCGTCCATGCTCAACCCGACGACCAAGGGTCCCGGGAAGCCGAAGCGGCCCGGCGCCCCCGACGGGGTCGCTGCGGGCTTCACCGGCTTCGCCCCCGGGTTCGACCCCGCCGCCCACCGGCGTCGTCGCAACGCGCCCCCCACGGGCGGCCCCGGCGGCCGCCCCGGCGGCGGCCCCGGCTCGGGCCCTCCCGGCGGGGCTCCGGACCTGCTGAACCCGGACAAGGAAGATCGCACGCGGCGCCGCAAGGCGGTCGCGGTCTCGCCGACGCGTCGCGGAGGGCAGCCCGCTGCCCGGCGCACCGGCACCCAGGGCCGCATGGGCCGCGGGCGCCGGCTCGAGCGCAACATGCAGGAGCGGGAGATCTGGTACAAGGCCAGCCGCAAGCAGCGCCACCGCCCGCGCAAGATGATCAACGTCGTGCGCCCGGACAGCACGGAGGTTCAGCTCCCGATCAGCGTGAAGGACCTCTCGGCCCAGCTCGCGATCCGCGTGTCCGAGATCACGCTGTTCCTCATGAAGCAGGGGCTGGCGATCAACGTCAACCAGCCGGTGCCCCAGGACGCGATCGAGCTGATCGGCGCGCACTACAACATCGACATTCAGATCGTCGACGAGGTCAACTACGAGGCGCCCCTCATGGAGCGCGTCGAAGCCGAGATCGAAGAAGACGATCCCGACGCCGAGCCGCGGCAGCCGATCGTGGCCGTGCTGGGCCACGTCGACCACGGCAAGACGACCCTGCTCGACAGGATCCGCCAGACCAAGCGCCCCGTCGCGGGCAGCGAGGCCGGCGGGATCACCCAGCACGTCGGCGCCTACGTCGCCGAGCACCAGGGCAAGAAGATCACCTTCGTCGACACCCCGGGCCACGAGGCGTTCACCGAAATGCGCGCCCGCGGCGCGAACGTGACTGACATCGTGCTGCTCGTGATCGCGGCCGACGACGGCGTCATGCCGCAGACCAAGGAGGCGATCCAGCACGCGCAGGCGGCGGGCGCGCACATCCTGGTCGCGCTGAACAAGATCGACAAGGCCAACGCCAACAAGGAGAAGGTCTACACCGAGCTCTCCATGATCGAGGGCATGCAGCCCCGTGACTACGGCGGGACCCTCGACGTGATCCCCTGCTCGGCGATCACCGGCGAAGGCATCGACGACCTGCTCGAGAACATTCTGTTCGAGGCCGAGGCCATGGAGCTCAAGGCCAACCCCAAGCAGGCCGCCTGGGGCACCGTCCTCGAGAGCGAGAAGAGCACCGGGCGCGGGATCGTGGCCACGGTGATCGTGCAGGGCGGCACCCTGCGCAAGGGCGACTCGATCCTCGCCTCGCGGGCCTCGGGCCGCGCGCGCTCGCTGGTCAACGACCTCGGCAAGCAGATCAAGGAAGCCGGGCCGGGCACGCCGGTCGAGGTCCTCGGCCTCGACGAGCCGCCGGAGGCCGGCGAGCACTTCTTCGCGCTCGAGAAGGGCGAGAACCTCAAGGAGATCCTCGCCAAGCGCGAGCAAGAGGAGCGGGCCAAGATCGACGCGGGCGACGTCCCGACCGACGAGGCCGGCGTCTGGCAGGCCCTCGCCGAGCAAGACATCAAGCAGGTCTTCGTCGTGCTCAAGGCCGACACCCAGGGCACCCTGCAGGTGCTCAAGCGCGAGATCGAGAAGCTGGCCACCGACGAGGTGCGCTGCAAGGTGATCCGCGACGGCGTCGGCGGGATCACGAGCGCGGACATCAACCTGGCCCTCGCCGAGCGGACCGGGAACGTCGTGGTCGTGGGCTTCGGCGTGGCCGCCGACGGCAAGGGCAAGCGCCTGGCGCGTGAGAAGAACATTCAGATTCGCACGCACCGGATCATTTACGAGCTGCTCAGCGACCTCAAGGACGTCATGGCTGGCGCCCTCGACCCCGAGGAGCGCGAGAAGGCCCTGGGCACGGTCGACGTGCGCAAGGTGTTCAAGTCCTCGAAGCTGGGCAACATCGCCGGCTGCTTCGTCGAGCAGGGAATCGTCAAGCGCAACGCGCAGGTGCGCCTGGTGCGCGACGGGATCGTGCTCTGGGAGGGCGAGCTCGGCAGCCTGCGCCGCTTCAAGGACGACGTGCAAGAGGTCCGCGAGAACTTCGAGTGCGGTATCCGCCTCAAGGGCTACAACGACCTGCGCGAAGGCGATCAGCTCGACGTGTTCGAGGTCGAGAAGATCGCGCGCACCCTCGACTAGTCGGCGCGCGCGCCGGCTGAGTGGACGAGTTCGGATTGGCAGGCCCTGCGTGCAGGGCCTGCTGCACTTTCTGGCGCAGGCCCCACCGCCTGAGCGAAGGGTGAACGAGTATGGCCTCCGTCGCTTTCGAGCGCGTGCGCGCGAAGATCAAGAGCGAAGCCGCCCGGATCCTCATGACCGACCTCAAGGACCCGCGCATGGGGTTCGTGACGGTGATCGACGTCGACCTCAGCCGCGACTTCCGCCACGCCACGATCCACGTCTCGATCCTCGCCGACCACGAGGGCGAAGAGCGGCGAATCCTCAAGGCCCTCGACAGCGCCAAGGGCTTCGTGCAGCGCGAGATCGCGGGGCGGCTGCGCACGCGGACCACCCCGCTGATCGAGTTCCAGCAGAGCAAGGGCGCCCAGCAGTCGATCAAGATCAACAGCCTCCTCGACCAACTCGCCGAGGAGCGCAAGGAGCGCGAAGCCCGGGAGGCGCGCGAAGCGGCCCGGGCCGCCGGAGAAGACGACGAGGCCTCGACGGAGCCCGAGTAAGCGCCGGCTCCCAGGCACCCACGTGTGGCCAAGAGGCCTCCTGCGGGTTCAAAGCGTGGGACGAATCCCGGGAGTTGTCGCGCCAGGCGGACTCCCGCGGGGGACGCCGCCGCGTAAGTCCATACACGGCAGTAGACCCTCTGCCCGGCACGAGCCGTGCAAAGGGGTGGGCATGCACCGCTGGCTAGTGCTCTGTACGCTGCTCTCGGTCCTGGGCTGTAACCCCAAGGATCCCAAGGGGAGCTCCCCCCTCCCCAGCGGGAGCCTGAGCCCGGCTTCGGCGGTCGGATCGGCCATGCTGCTCCCCGACAGCGACCCGATCCCCGGGCCCGACGACCACGGCGACGACCCGGCCCAGGCCACGGCGATCGCCGCCGGGCAGACCCTGCTCGGGGTGCTCAGCGACGGCGACGACCGCGACGCCTTCGCCCTCGACCTCACCGGCGGCGCGCGGGTCGTGCTCCAGGCCCACGCCCTGGGCGCGGTGCGGCTCGAGCTGCTGCGCCCCGACGGCAGCCGATTGCAGCGCGAGGGCAACCACCTCCAGCTCGACCTCGACGCCGCCGTCGCGGGGCGCTACACCCTCGTCGTGCGCAGCCTCGTGGGCGCGCAAGACTACGCGCTGACCGTGGAGCGGACGCGCTGAGCGAGCCCCTCCGCTGACCGACGCCCCAGACCTCGACGCTGCGCGCGAGCAGCTCGCGCGCTTGGACGCCCGGGAAGTCACCCTCGGCGAGACCGACGCGCGTCCGCGCGGCGCGCTGCCCGCGCTGTTTCGCGCGCTGCGCGCGCACCCCGAGCTCGCGCGCGAGGCCCTCGAGCGCCTCGCGCTGCGCCTCGCCGACTGGCCGCTCGTGGCCCCGACCCTCGAGCTGGTCGAGGCCCTCGGGCTCGAGGCGCCCTTCGTCGCCGCCCTCGAGCGCGAGTCGGGCTGGGCGGTGCACCGGCAGCTCCAGGCCTTGCTCGGCCGCGCGCGCCCGACCCCCGCCCAGGCCCTCGACCTGCTGCGCCTGCTCCTCGACGACGACGCCCCCGACCCGACCGCGCTCTGCCTCGAGGTCGGCGCCGCGGAGCTGACCGAGGCGCTCCCCGAGGCGCTGCGCGCGCGCACGCGCACGCCCACCGGCCAGCGCGACCGCAGCTCGCAGCAGCTGACCCGCGGGCTGATCCGGGTGGCCATGCAGATCGCGGGAGACGACGCCGAGGTGCGCCGCGCGATCAGCCAGCTGATCGTGGCCGAGGTGCGCCGGGCGCAGACCGGCGACGCCGAGGTCGCGCTCGAGGCGCTCGACGCCATGCGCGGCGCCGCCCCGGCCCCCGTGCTGCGCCTGGTCGTGCCCCTGCTCGAGACGCTCAAGCCCCTGCGCAAGCGCAAGCTGAGCGCGGCGGCCG
>JAGQRJ010000661.1 GCA_020425635.1 Planctomycetota bacterium
CGGGGCGCAGGAGCCCCGCGGCCACGAAGCGCTGCGCCAGCGGCACCGAGTCGGGGCCGCGGCGGTGGACCTCCGCCGCGGCGGCCTGCCCGACCCAGCCCCACGCGATCGCGAGCCGCCCCAACTCGAGGTCGTGGGGGCTCAGCGGTCCCGGGGGCTGACGCGGGCTAGGCACTCTGCGAGCGTACTTGCGGGGCCCCCGGCGGGCCAGGGAAGCGCGCTCAGCTCGCGGGGGAGTCGCCCGGCGCGCCCATGTCGAGCTCGGCGTCGGGCTCGGGCAGGGGCTGGGCGACGGGGAGGTCCTCCTCGGAGGGGGGCTCGGGGGGCGGCGGCCACTGCTGGCGGTAGTCGGGCACGATCGGGAGCTGCACGGTGAACACCGAGCCCGCGGCCTTCTCGCTCTCGACGGTGATCTGGCCGTTGTGGGCGCGCACGATCTGGTCGACCAGCGAGAGGCCCAGCCCGGTGCCGCTGACCGCGCGGGTCTCGACGTCGCCCGCGCGGTAGAAGCGGTCGAAGATCTTCTCCAGGTCCTTGGGGTCGATCCCCAGCCCGCGGTCTTCGACCGAGATCGCGATCCAGTCGCTCCCGTCGCGCGCGACCCGCACGCGAATGTAGCGGCCCTCGCCCGAGTACTTCACGGCGTTGGAGAGCAGGTTCAGCACCGCGCGGACCACGGCGTCGCGGTCGAGGTCGACCGGGGGCAGCTCGCCCACCGGGGGCAGCTCGACGAAGAGGTCGAAGCCGCGCACCTTGGCCGAGGCGCGGAACAGGTCGAGGGCCTCGGCCACGGTGTCGGCCACGTCCTCTTCGGCGAGCACGTAGGACGTCTCGCCGGCGCCGGACTCGGCGCGGGCGTAGTCGAGGATGTCCTCGATCAGCTTCTGCAGGCGGTCGCTCTGGAGCACGATCTGCTCGGCGTATTCCTTGCGCTTGTCCGCCGCGCGCGGGCGGCCCATGGCGAGCATTTCGCCGTACATCTTGATCGAGGTCAGCGGCGTCTTGAGCTCGTGGGTAATGTTCGAGAGGAAGTCGCTCTTGAGCTTGGCCAGCTCGAGGGAGCGCTCGACGAAGCGCAGCGTCGCCCGCGCTCCGGCGAAGACCGTGAACGCGGTCAGCGCGATCAGGGCCGCGTAGAGCGCGATACGGTTGGTGCGCGCGCTCGCCAGGCGCTGCGGCGGCGCGGCCACGATCAGGCTCCAGTGCGCGAGGGTGCTCAGCGGGGCCGACCCGCTGAGGGCGGCGGGCGAGGGCTCGGCCTCGTCGCCGGCCTGGGCGCGGACCGCGCCCCGGTCGTCGAGGAGGGTGACCAGGCCTTCGCCGAGGGTCCGCTGCAGGGTGCCGCACGCGGGGGCCAAGACCTCGAGCACGAGCAGCTCCTGGTCGAGCTCGAAGCCGATCAGGGCGCAGGCCGAGGGCTCGCTCGCGGGGACCAGGCGGTAGCTCAAGAGCGAGTCGGCGGTGCGCAGGTGCTCGATCCGCTCCCCGATCGCGCGCGGGCCCTGGCTCAGGAGCTCCGGGGCGATCTGGTCCTTGACCCGGGCGAACCAGCTCAGGCGCGCCAGGACGTCGTGCTTCTCGCGCAGGAGGTCGAGGGGCGGGCCCGCGGGGAGGGCCTTGAACAGGCTCGCGATCCGGTCGACGGCTTCGCTCCACTCGGCCTCGGTGAGGTCGTCGCGGAAGCGGCCGCGCAGCAGGTGCTGGGCGAGCTCGACCGCGCTCGCGCGGGCGTCGCCTCCGAGCCCGAGCTGCAGCTCGCACGCGCGGAGGGCGGCGGCCACGCGCACCGGGACCCCGAGCGCCGAGTCGTCGCGCACGAGGAACTCCGCCGCCGCGGCGAGGGCGTAGGCGGCCACCGCCTCGCTCGGCCGCTCCAGGCGCTCGAGGCAGGCGCCGAGGCGCAGGCTCGCGCGCGCGCGGAGGGTCACGCTCCCGTGCGCGTCGTGGGCGACCTGGTCGAGGGCCGCGCAGGCCTGCTCCAGCTCGCCGCTGCGCTCGAGCTGCCGGGCCTGGTCGTAGCGGGCGAGGAGCTCGGCGCGGGCCTGGAGGCTCGCGGCGCTCTCGCCGGGCGACTCCAGGGGCGAGCCGTTCGCGCCCAGGGACTCGCGCAGGCTGAAGGGCAGCTCGGGCTTGGGCCAGAGCACGGCCCCCGCGCCCGAGACCGCGAACACCCGGGCCGCGTAGGGGTGCTGCTCGCGCAGTTGGGCGAGCACGCCCTTGGCCTCGGGGCGCGCGAAGAGCGCCGGCTCGAGGGCGGTGTGCACCGCCTCTTCGACCTCGCTCAGGCGCGCCTCGAGGGTCTGGACCCCGCGCTGAGCGGCCTGAATGCTGCGCTCGCGCTCGACCGAGCGCAGCGCGGCGCCGTCGTTTTGCGCCGCGATCACGGCGAGCACCGTCAGCAGCACGAGCGGCGGCACCGTCGACGCGCCAAACAGCAGGAGCATGCGCTTGCGCTCGCCGGCTCCCTCGGGGGACCCGCTCACGAGGCCGCTCGGCTCACGCGTCGACGTCTTCGAGGCGGAACCCGTGCAGCAGGTTCAGGCCGCGCCGCGAGAGCTGCACCAGCGCGGGGTCGTCCCAGCGCGCGGGGAACCACGCCTCCCAGCCCGCGTCGGGGCCGGGCTGGAGCACGCCCAGCACCTGGAACTGGCGCAGCTCGGCCTCGATCGCGGGCCGGCCGAGCTCGGTCGCGTAGAGGCCCTCGAGCTCGTAGGTCAGGGTCGGCACGTCGAGCTCGTCGAGGCCGCCCGCCGGGCGGTAGGCCCGAGCCACCATGCGCAGCGCGTTGAAGATCGGGCTGCGTCGGGACTGATAGCGCAGCGAGGCCATTTCGTTCCAGGTCGCGCGGCCGGTGGTCAGCAGGCGGCGCAGCTTGCCGCCGCGCTGCGAGAGCACGCAGTGTTGGGCGACCTCCTCGCGAGGCAGCGAGTGCAGGTCGAGCTCGGCCGAGCGCGGCTGGGCGACGCCCCAGCGCAGGAAGCGCAGGAGCGCGTCGGTGCGGGCCTCGGGGTCCTGGGCCCACCACGCGGCGAGGGACTCGCCGAGGATCGACTCCTCGCAGAGCAGCGCCTCGTCCTCGCCGACCTTGGCGCGCAGCTGCTCGAGCTCGTTGAACTTGAACACGTCCTGGTGGAAGGCGTGGGAGCGGCTGAAGATCCGCGTCTCGAGGCTCGCCTCCGCGTCCGGGGCGCCGGGGGCCTCGGCCTCTTCGAGGTAGAGGGTGTCGGAGTCCGCCGGGGGGTCGGGGGGCTCGTCGCTCTCGCGGAACAGGATCCGAATGTCGCCGAGGCGGAACACGTCGCCGTCTTGCAGGCGCCGGCGGCGGATCCGGTCGGGGCCCATGAAGGTCCCGTTCAGCGAGTCGAGGTCGAACAGCACCGGCACGCCGTGCTGCCAGCGGACGCTGGCGTGGCGCCGCGAGAGCATGGTCGAGTAGAGGAACAGGTCGCAGTCTTGATCGCGCCCGATCACCACGTCTTGGTTGGGGTCGAAGCGGAACGGCGCCGCTCCGCGCGCAGCCAGCCACATGGGCATGCCTCAACCTCCCCCTGCGGACTCAGCGGTCCGCCCTGGATTCTGAATCTCGCGGAGCGCGGATTCAATCGCAAGGGCCAACTGCTCGCAGTCGAGGAAGCGCTGGCCCGGGTCCTTGGCCAGCGCCCGCATGGCGACCGCGCACAGGGGCGGGGGCGCGGTCACGGTGAGCGACTCGATCGGGGTCGGCTCCTCGCGGACCACCTTGCGCAGGATCTGCAGGACCCCGCTCCCGACGAAGGGGGGGCGCCCAGCCAGCCCCTGGTAGAGGATCGCGCCCAGGGCGTAGACGTCGCAGAGGTGGGTCACGGTCTCGGGGTCGCCCGCCGCTTGCTCGGGGGCCATGTAGCTGGGCGTCCCCACGAAGCCGCCGACCTGGGTCAGCTCTTCGGCGCTCGCCGCGCTGAGGTTCTTGGCGAGGCCGAAGTCGAGCACCCGCGCCCGGCCGTTGGGTTCGATCATGATGTTGTGCGGCTTGAGGTCGCGGTGGATCACCCCCAGCCCGTGGGCCGAGTGCATGGCCCGGGCGACCTCGGCCACCACCCGGGCGACGTCGAGGCAGCCGATCGTGCCTGCCGAGAAGCGCTCGCCGAGGGACTCGCCCTCGACGAACTCCATGGTGAACCAGCGCAGGCTCCCCTCCCACTCGGCCTCGATCACGCGGACCACCGAGGGGTGCTTGAGCGTGGCCACCAGCTTGGCCTCGCGCATGAAGCGCTCGCGCTCCCCGGGGTAGGTCTGCTCGGAGCCGCGGAGCATGACCTTCAGCGCCCGGCGCACCCCGAGGGACTCCTGGCGCACGAGGTAGACGGCGCCCATGCCCCCCCGCCCGAGGAGTCGCTCGACGAAGTAGCGCTCGGCGAAGCGGCGCCCGATCAGCCCCAGGGGGTCGCTCTGCGCGGGCGGGGGCAGGGCGCGGGTGGGCGCCAGCCCCGCGAGCTGGGAGGCGCCCGGGTGGGTGCCCTGGGCGGCGAGGCTCTCGCTGCGGGTCAGGGCGCCGCCGCAGTTGGGGCAGGTGCTGGGGGTCCCCGAGCGCGACGCGTTGAGCCGCTGCTCGCAGCGGGTGCACACCAGGATCGTCACGTCCTGCTCGAAGAGGATCTCCCGCACCTGGTCGGAGTCCAGGCAGCCGAGGCGCACCAGGACCTCGCCGATCCGCTCTTGCTGGCCGCGGCGCGCTCCCGCGGCCTGCTCCTCGAGGCCGCGCTGCAGCTCGACGGGGGTCAGCCACCCGCGGCGGACCGCCAGCCGCCCGAAGAGCACCAGCCCCGAGCCCTCGCTCCCTGCCTCGCGGGGGGCGAGGCGGGTCGACTCCACGAGGGTCTCCTCGTGCGAGGCTTCGCGCTCGGCGAAGATCGAGCGCGCCTTGCGCTGCAGCGACTCCACGTGGCGCGGCTGCAGGAGCCCCGAGGTCACCAGGTAGACGCCCACCCCCTGCCCCGCGGCGCGCGCCTGCTTCAGGCTCTCGGCCGCCTCGCTTTGGCTGATGAGGTGGTTCTTCACCGCCAGCTCGACGAGGAGCTGGTCGCCTGGGTTGGGGGAGGTGTCGGCAAGGTCGGCCACTTCGCTAATGATTCGTAATCCCGTGGGAAAATGATAGCTTACGCGTCTCCTCAGGACTAAGGCTCGCCAGCAGTGCCATCAGGAGCCATGAGCGACCCCCTCGTCGTCAAGACCGAATCGATCCCCTCGCGCGCGATCGACCCCGACGCCCTGAAGGTGCTGCGGCGGCTGCGGCACCATGACTACGAGGCCTACCTCGTGGGCGGCTGCGTCCGCGACCTCATGGTCGGCCTCGAGCCCAAGGACTTCGACGTCATTACCTCGGCCCGCCCGCGGCAGGTCCGGCGCTTGTTCAGCAACTCGAGGGTCATTGGGCGCAGGTTCCGCCTGGTGCACGTGATCTTCGGCGACAACGTGATCGAGGTCTCGACCTTCCGCGCCGACCCCAACTCCCTCGACGAGGACGACGACGACGACGTCGACGTCGACGACGACGACTCCGACGACTCCGAGGAGGAGGGGCTCGAGATCAACGTCTCCGACATTGGCGTGATCCCGCGCTTCCCCGCCGCGAAGCTCCTGGGCGAGGACGACGAGGACGACGAGGACGACGAGGACGACGAGGACGACGAGGACGACGACGAGCTCGAGGCCTCGGACGACGCCGCGGACGCGCTCGACGAGGACGACGACGAGCTGGAGGGCTCGGACGACGAGCTGGAAGGCTCGGACGACGACGACGAGCTGGAAGGCTCGGACGACGAGGACGACGACGAGCTGGAAGGCTCGGACGACACCGCGGACGCGCTCGAGGAGGACGACGACTCCGAGGACGACAGCGACGACGACTCGGAGGACGAGGCCTCGGGCGAAGACGAGCTCGAAGACACGAACGGCGACGACGACCCGGTCGCCCCCGCGGGCGGTCGGCGCGCCGCCAAGCTCCGGGCCCTCGAAGAGGACGACGAGTTCGCGCGCAACAACCTGTTCGGCGACCCCGAGCAGGACGCTCGCCGGCGCGACTTCACGGTGAACGCGCTGTTCTACGACCCGTTCTCCCACGAAGTGATCGACTACGTCGGCGGCCTCGAAGACCTCGAGCGCGGGGTGTTGCGCACGATCAACGACCCCAACGTCGCCTTCGCGGAAGACCCGGTGCGCATGATTCGCGCCGCGCGCTTCGCCGCCAAGTGCAGCTTCACCTTCGACGAAGCCGCCCTCGCCGCCGTCAGGGAGCATGGCCCCAAGGTCGCCGAGTGCTCCCAGCGCCGGCTGCTGGAGGAGATCTTCAAGATCCTCAAGGGCGGCTACGCCGCGCGCTGCATGGCGGTCCTGGCCGAGACCGGCCTGGCTGCCCAGCTCCTCCCCGAGATCGGGGGCTGGCTGGATTCGCCCCCCTGGGTCGCCCCTCCCGCGTCGGAGGATTCGGAGGACGACTCCGAGGCCGACTCCGACTCCGACTCCGACTCCGACTCCGACTCCGACTCCGACGACATCCCCACGTGCACCCTCGCCCCTCGTGCCGCACGCTCCCGCCCATGAACGACGTCCTCGTCCTCGTCGGCATGTCCGGCGTCGGAAAGAGCTTCTGGTCGGAGCGCCTCGCGACGCGCGGTTACGTGCACCACGACTGCGACGGCGCGATCGGGGAGCAGCTCGGTTCGATCGTCGACGTGGCCGAAGGCGAGGCGCCGGTGCATGCGCTCGGGCGTTGGATGGGCATGCCTTGGAGCGAAGACTACGCGACGCGTGAAGCGCGCTACCTCGCGCTCGAAGGCACGGTCACCGAAGAG
>JAGQRJ010000662.1 GCA_020425635.1 Planctomycetota bacterium
CGGAGCCTCCTCCGCTCGACCCCCAGCCCGAGGCGTCGATCGAGGCCCTGACCGTCGCGCTCGAGGAGGCCGCGGCGGACGACCCCGCGCTCGAGGCGCGGCGCGACGCGTTGCTGCAGGCGATCGCGGGGCTCGAGGTCCAGGGTCGGGCGCTGACCGCCCTCGAGCTCCAGTGGATCGCGCGCGCGCGCCGGGCCCTGGGAGAGGGTCCGCCCGCGGAGCCCGTCCAACCGGAGCCGCCAGAGCCCGTGGCGCTCGAGCTGGCCGTGCACGAGCCGCCGAGCGGGCTCGAGGCCCACAGCGAGACCCCCGGGTCGATCCGCGTGGCCTGGAGCGCGGGGGCCCTCTCGTCGGGGGTCGTCGTGGAGCGCTTCGCCGTGGAGCGCAGCGTCGACGGCGGCGCGTGGGCCGAGGTCGGCTCGATCGCGGCGGTGGGGTCGACGGAGTTCGAGGACACCCAGGTCCACGACTGGAGCGAGTACCGCTACCGCGTGGCCTCGCTCGCAGCGCTCGACTCGAGCGCGCAGGGGATCTCGCTGCCCGACGCGCTGCGCCGGCAGGCCAGCGAGGAGGTCGGCCCCCTGCGCGCGGTGCGCCGCCTCTACGTGGTGCCGGTCACGGTCGAGCCGGAGAAGTCGGCCTACATTCGGGTCTACGGCTGGGACAGCGAGGAGGCGAAGTTCGAGTCGAAGTGCTTCCAGGTCGAGCTCGGCGAGACGATCGGGGCCGCGATCAAGAGGAACGCCCGCGAGCTGAACCTGGCGACGGGCGCGGTGCTGCTGGCCTCGGAGTCGGGAGAGCGCAAGCACCCGACCCAGGACTTCATGCAGCGCTACAGCGCGATCACGGTCAAGTGGCCCGACGGCACCGAGGAGGTGGTCACCGACCACGACACCCCCGAGGCGGTGCAAGAGGACAAGTAGCGCTCACCCGGGGGCGCGCTCGCGTGCGCGCCAGCGTAGCCACCACCACGCGCAGCCTGTCGCGGCGACTGCGCTCACGATGAACACGAGGAACAGGAACGAGACCGTGCCCAGGCGCAGCCCGAGGTAGTCGGAGATGTGCATGAAGTCGTTGCCCACCCCGAGCACCGACTGGGTCGCGTAGCGGTGCTGCTCGGCGCGGCTGGTGGCGAGCCGGTAGAAGGTGCTCAGGTTCCCCATGATCAAGAGCCAGGCCATCATGGAGTAGAGCGCGCGGTCGATCTCCCGGAAGCGGTTCTCACGCGGCTCGAGGGCACGCCAGAGGAAGAGCGAGGCGAACACCACCTCGCCCCCGTGGCCGCCGGCGCTCACCAGGGCCTGCGCGGCGCCGCTGAAGGCGAGCAGCGGGTAGACGCCCGCCGCCACCCCGAGCGCGATCGCCGAGCGGCGGCTTCGCTCGCGGAGCTGCCAAGCCTGGTAGCCGAGCCCGCCCCAGATCGCCAGCGCGAGCAGCGTGAACTGCGGCATGGAGATCGCGAACCCAAACATGGGGAGCGGCACCGAGGGCATGCCGAAGGCCCAGGCCACGATCGCGTGCCCGAGCTCGTGGAAGAACACCTGCACGCCGAAGTCGAACACGCCGCACATGAGCAGGTGCATGAGCAAGGCCAGCCCGAGCCCGCACAGCACGTAGTAGTACGGGCGCTCGAGGGTGAACCCTCCCGGGAGCTCGACCGGGGAGACGTTGACGCAGGCCCGGGGCCGCTGGCGTCTGCCTGGCGCCTCGAGCACCCGCGGGACCCCGCACTCGACGCAGGCCTCCTCCTCGGGCTGGTTCTCGCGCTGGCAGAGGAGGCACGTCCAGGTCATGCGCCCATTTAACCCTCGGATCCCCCCCGCGTCAGAGCGTCCAAACCGAACACCCATGGGGCGCGTTCGCTGAACCGACCTCCCCTGCGGCGGCGGAGGTTACGCGGGCACGCGAGGTGCGCATGGACCTGTCCAAGGAGGACACATGCGCACTTCGACCCTGGTGGCGGCCGCCGCGACCTGTCTGTGTGCGGCGGTCCAGGCC
>JAGQRJ010000099.1 GCA_020425635.1 Planctomycetota bacterium
GGAACAACGCGGTGACCTTCAACGGCGCGGCGGCCACGGTGCTCAGCGCGACCCCGACCGAGCTGACGGTGGTCGTGCCGGCCAGCCCCACGGCCGGCTCGGTCGTCGTGGGCGTGGCCGGCTCCTTTAGCGCGCCCAGAGCCTACTCGCTCTCGCCGTTCGACCTGGGTGCGAACGCGGATTTCGTCCGCCTGAGTGGGGACGGTCGGCTGGCGTTCTACGTCCAACAGTATGGCGTGGGACTCTACGGGCAGTTCGTTCGAGACCGCGTCACGGGGCTGGTCGAGCTGGTCAAGGACGCAGGCGCCTATACCGTGACCCCTGACGGTCGCTTCGGCGCATGGCACGACAGTGCGCCCAATCTGATCAAGGGGGACCCCAGCTCGGGAGGGGCCACCGACGCATTCCTGCACGATCGTGCTCTGGGAGCCACGATCGCCGTCGGCGTGGACGTGCACGGCAGGCAGTTAAACTCCTACCTTGCCCAGGATCCTGTCGTCTCCGACGACGGTCGGTTCGTGGTCTACCTTCAGGGCGGACCAGTCAGCTCGACGTATCTCTGGGACCGGCAGGTCAATCGCGCTGTGCCGCTCGTAGTCGACGCGCTTGGCCAACCAAAGACCACGGGTATCAACCCCTGGATCTCAGGTGACGGTCGCTATGTGTTCCTGGCCACCGAGGTGGCGCTGGTGTCAAGCGATACGAACGGTTTCGAAGACGTCTACCGCTACGAGGTCGCGACAGGCACTTGGACGATTGTCAGCGTGACCGCGGGGGGCGGGCAGGGCAATCAATTCTCACGCGCGCCGAGGTCGAGTACGGACGGGCGCTACGTGCTCTTCCTCTCCTGGGCGAGCAACCTCGTCCCAGGCGATACGAACGGGTCCGCCAACGACATCTTCCTCAAGGACATGCAGACGGGAACCCTGGTGAGGGTGAACGTCGCAGACGACGGTGCTCAGGCCGACGGCTCCACCCGGCTCTACGACCTGAGTCGCGACGGGCGCTACGTTGTGTTCAGCAGTCACGCTACCAACCTCGTCGCCGCAACGGATACCAACGGCGCAAATCCCGACGTATTCGTGCGGGACACCCAGGCTGCTACGACCACCTTGATTTCGCTCGACGGCACCGGAACGCAGCCAACCCAAAGCCTGCAGCCAGTCATTAGTGCGGACGGACACTACGTTGGATTCGTTGGCTACAATGGGGCGAGCCGTCGGGGCTACCTCGTGCCCGTCCCGCGCTAGCGGACGATCTTGACGCAGCGGCCGTAGCCGATCGCGCGCTTGTCCTTGCGCAGGACGAAGCGCGAGAGCGGGGGCAGCACGTCGGCGGTCTCGATCGCGACCGGGCGGGTCACGACCTTGACCAGCACGCGGCCCCACTCGCCGGCGACGATCGAGGGCTGGTCGCCGGGCTGGATCTGGGTCCACTCGGTCTGGTCGGCCGGGCGCAAGGCGAGGATCGACTCGATCGTGATCGCGACCCGGTCGACGTGGGCGTGGAGCGTCCAGTTGCCGCCCGGGATCAGCCGGGTGTCCGCGTGGAACACGGTCAGCTCGAGCTCCATGACGCTCGCGACCCCGGGGGGCGAGGCCTCGGTCCCGGCGATCACGCCGCGGCCCTTGAACAGCTCGCGCAGCGACTCCTTCTCGCTCAGGCTCTTGAACGCGATCCCCACCAGCTGGCGCGGGACGCCGGCCTCGATCGGGACCCCGGGGGTCGCGACGTGGCCCTTGGTGAGCTGGATCGAGCGCACGCGCGCGGTGACCTTGCGCTTGCGCTCGGTCGAGATCGGCTCGAACAGGAGCGTGGTGTCGGGGCGCAGGGTCCCGGTCTCGATCAGGGCCGTGGCCGTCTTGCCGATCCCGGGGACGTTGTCGTAGACCTCGCTCCCGTGGATCGCGACCCGCAGCGGGCCCTCGCTGGGGCGGACCTTGGTGAAGGTCAGTTCGCGCAGGAGGTCGCGGATCGTGGGGCCCTCGTACCAGGTGATCGTGCTGAAGGCCGAGATCCCCTCGCCGGGCTCGTGAATGTCGCGGGTCGGGGCGTAGGCCGAGGTCGGGACGAAGGTCACGTCCTCGTGCTCGAGGCCGTAGCTGTCGAAGCAGCGGCGGACCTCCTCGACGCAGGCGTCGAAGGCCTCCTCCGCGTAGCCCACGGTGTCCATCTTGGTCACGATCACCGCGTGGACCGGGATCTCGAAGCCCTTGAGGATCCGCACCACCTGCTCGGTGATCGGCATGACCCCGTCGTTGCAGGAGACCACGACCATGGCCGCGTCGGCCTGGAACATGCCGAAGAAGCGGTTGTTGGCGTAGGTCTCCTGACCCGGGGTGTCGATCACCGTGATCCGGTGCTCGGGGAACTCGAAGCGCACGATCGAGGGCAGGATCGTGACCCCGCGGGCGGCCTCGGACTGGTTGATGCTCACGTCCTTGGAGCGGAACACGAGCTGGGCGAAGACCAGCGAGGGGTCGCGGCCCTCCCCGGCCAGGCGGTGCGCCTCCTCGACCTCGCGCTGGGTGGCCATGCCGCTCTCGGCGACGACCTTACCGAGGAGGGTCGACTTGCCGTGCCAGGCGTGGCCGCAGATCGCGAGGCTAATGTCCTGAGGGATCACGGGCGTATCTTCAGGACGGGGGGCACACCGCGCAAGGGGCGCCTGCGGGGGCGAGGCCGGAAGCCATCGCGCTGGAGCACCCACCCCCAGGAGCCTTCCCCGGCCTACCCCTTCAGAGACCCCGGGCTGCCGCCGATAGGGAAGGGTAAGGGAGTCAGAGCAATGAGGGCATACACGAGGGAGCTGGGCAAACAACTCGCGCTGCACGAGATCCGTGAGGCGCTGGAGAAGAGCCGGAAGGGGGTCCGGGCGGTGGATTCGCCCGCGGAGTGGGCGCGCTTCGCCGAGGTCTTCGAGGACGCGATCGACCAGCACGGCAAGGCCGAGCGCCTGCGCACCATGGCCCACGCGCTCAAATACCGGATCCAGCAGGTCCACGCCTGCGGGGCCGAGCGCGAGACCCAGGCCGAGTGGTGCGGGTCGATCTACGGCCCGAACGCGGCGCGGCAGCGCGCCTCCCAGGCCGTGCGCCACGCGCGGCGCAGCTGGCCGCAGCAGGTGCTGACGGTCGAGATCCCGATCGGGCGCGCCGGCGGGCTGAAGCTGCCCTCCAAGGAGGCGGTGGCCTCGGTGCGCGCCGCCTGGGGCCCGATCAGCAAGCAGGTGGCGACCTCCTGCGGGATCGAGCGCCCGGAGCTCAACCCGCGGGCGGTGGTCACCCCCGACGGCGTGACCCTCTTCGTGCAGATCGAGGGCCGCGGGCAGGCGCAGCTCGAGAACCTCGCCAGCTCGGTGCGCCTCGCGGCGCGCTGGATCGGCCTGCGCGGCGTCGACGCCCGCTGGGCCTCACGAGAGGCCGCGATTCAGACGCTCTATCAGGCGCTCATGTGCGAGGCCCAGCGCTTCATGGCCGAGGCCAGCGTCGAGCTCGAGCAGCTCGAGGACGGGACCGCCGAGGCGCGGGCGGGCCTGGGGCAGGTTTGGGTCGAGCGGGCCCTGGCCCGCGGGCGGCGCCAGGTCGTGCTTGGAGCGAAGACCAGCCTCGAGGTCGACCTCAAGACCCCCAAGGGCACCGAGCGGCCCTGCCCGAGCCACGGGGTCGGCTGCCCCGTCGTCGCGCAGACCGTGCGCGAGCGCGGAACCGGCACCCTGCGCTGGCGCGGGGCGAACGAGCTCGCGCCCAACGCCCCCACGGTGCAGGTCGCGACCTTCCTCAAGCAAGCGCTCTCCGCGCCGGCTCCCGTCCAGACGATCCGCCGCGCGGCCTAGCC
>JAGQRJ010000663.1 GCA_020425635.1 Planctomycetota bacterium
CTCGAGCCCGGGCGGCACCCACGGGAGCAGCCGCTCCGGCTCGACCGCGTAGGTCAGCAGGCAGAGCGTGCGCCACTCGGCGCGGAGGAACGCCCACCTCGCCGTCTGGAGCTGCGTGCCTGCCGCGCTCACCGTGTCCTCCGTGCTCGCACCATGACAGCCCTCAGAACTGGAAGTAGATGAAGGGCTGCGCGCCCTTGTTGAAGGTCAACACGAGGAAGGCCAGCCCGGCGTAGCAGAGCCCGCGCACGGCCAGCGGGAGCCGCACGAAGAGCTCGGCGCGCTGCATGCGCAGGCCAGCGAATTGCATGAGGTAACTCCCGAGGATCACCGCGACGCACATGAGCATGCCTCCGCTCAGCACGAGCGGCGCTTCGTTCGCGCCCGCCAGCGCGCGGGTGAGCTGCCAGAGCAGCGCGGTGTCCTGGGCGCGGAACACGAGCCAGGTCAGGACCACGGCCTGGAACACGACGAAGCGCCGCAGAGCGAGCGCCAACGCGCCGCGCGCGGCGAAGTCGGCGGGGTGACGCGCGGCCCCGAACCAGCGCTCGAGGGCGAGGTAGAGCCCGTGCAGCCCGCCCCAGATCACGAAGTGCCAGGCGGCGCCGTGCCACAGCCCGCCGAGGAGCATGGTCAGCATGAGGTTGCGGTAGACCCCGGCCGAGGTCTTCGTCCGGTTCCCGCCCAGCGGTATGTAGAGGTAGTCGCGCAGCCAGCTCGAGAGTGAAATGTGCCAGCGCTGCCAGAAGTCCGAGAAGCTGACCGCGACGTAGGGCAGGTTGAAGTTGTCGGGCAGCTCGAACCCCAAGAGCCGCGAGCAGCCGATCGCAATGTCGGTGTAGCCGCTGAAGTCGAAGTAGATCTGAAAGGTGAACGCGTAGAGCCCGACCCAGGCGCCCAGGGTGCTCACCTGCTCGGGGTGGTCGAAGGCGAGGTCCACGAAGGGCGCGAGGAAGTAGTCGGCGAGCACGATCTTCTTGAGCAGGCCCCGCCCGATCAGGGCGAGGGAGCGCTCGAAGCGCTCGAGGTCGAGGCGGGGCGGCTGCCCGATCTGCGGCATGAACTCGCGGGCGCGCATGATCGGCCCGGCCACGAGCTGGGGGAAGAAGGCCACGTAGAACGCGAAGCGCGACCAGGTGCGCTCCGCCGGGAGCTGGCGCTGATACACGTCCAGGGTGTAGCTCATGCTCTGGAAGGTGTAGAAGCTGACCCCCACCGGGAGCGCGATCCGCCAGGGCTCGAACCCGACCTCGGCGCCGAGCGCCTCGGCCACCGCGGCGCCCGAGGCGACGAAGAAGTTGAAGTACTTGAAGAACCCGAGCAGCGAGAGGTTCGCGGCCAGGGACACGATCAGCAGGCGCTTGCGCCGCGCGGGGTCGTCGCTGTCCTCGATCGCCTTGGCGACCACGAAGTCGATCTGGGTCGAGATCAGGATCAGGACGATCAGCCAATGGTTGTTGCTCGCGTAGAAGTAGTAGCTCGCCAGCAGCAAGAGCCAGATTCGGAGCGACGCCCAGCGGCGCACGAACCACGAGAGCGCGAACACGCCGAGGAAGAACAGCAGGTATTCGGGGGAGTTGAACAGCACGCCGCCCGGCCTCAGTCCTTGCGGGGGGGCAGGTGCGGACGGAGGACCTCGGCCAGCAAGGGGGCGTAGCGCTGCACGCCGTCCTGGTTGAAGTGGTTGTAGTCCAGGTAGTCGGCGTCGTCGAGCTGCGTGTAGTCCGGCCGCGTGCAGGGGAAGCCGTAGGAGGCCACCAGAGGGCGGACCACGTCGCGCATGAACGCCAACTCGCGCTGCTCGCGCTCGCCGACGTAGGTGTGAGGCGCCTCGCAGATCTCGTTCACGATCAAGTGCACGCCGCGCTCGCGGCAGAGCGCGAGGATTCGCTCGAACAGCGCGAGCCGCGCCTCCGAGAGCACGAAGGGCCGTTCCTCGGGGGGCGCGACCTGCCTCGCGCGGAAGAAGGCCCGATCGAGCTCGATCCGCTGGTAGCCCCCGCGGGCGCCGTAGACCTCGAGCGAGGTCACGTGCCCGTCGCCGTAGACCGGGCCCACGAACACGTGCTCGGGGTCGGCGCGCAGCTGCGCGCCCAGGCGCTCCGCCTGCGCGAGGTAGGGATCGGGGGGCGGCTCCGTGGCTGGCGGATAGAGCGCGCGCTGCCCGAACCCGTCGAAGACCTGACGCACCTGAGCCGTGGCTGCGAGCAGGGGGCGCACGGGCGACCCCAGCACCGAGTGCTCGATCAGGTTCGGCCGCAGCTGCTGCAGCGAGAACCCGAGCGAGAGGTAGAGCCCGAGCTCGTCGAGCGGGATCGGGTAGGTCGTGCCCAGCGCGCCCTCGCCGAGCTGAATGAAGTTGATCGGCCCCACGCTGAGCACGACCGCGGTGCCTGGCCGCAGCTCCTCGACCAGGTCGCGCACGAAGGGGTACTGCGCCGGGATCCAGTGCGCGCTCGCGGCGAGGTTGATCGAGCGGCGGTCGAGCAGGGGGTCTACGAACTCGGGGTGGATCCCGCACAGCGTCCGGCTGTCGCCGAGGAAGACCACCTCGAACTCGTCCTTGTGCTCGGCGTAGTAGGCCAGGCGGCTGCGGAGGTCGCCGGTCATGTCCGGCGTCGGCGGGGCGCCGGTCGGGTTGGGGTCGCCCACGGCCAGCCCGACCGAGCACAAGGGGAGCACGATCCAGCAGGCGTATTCGACGCAGGTCCAGCCGACCCGGGCCAGGCCGAGCGCGGGCGCCGCCGTCCTCAGCGCGCGCAGCGCGGCGTAGGCGAGCGCGAACACGGCGAGCAGCTCGTCCGGCGAGGCGGCCGCCCCCCGGACCGCAGGGGCCAGCGCCGACGCAGCCAAGGCCCAGCCGACCAGCGCGCGCCGCAGCTCCGCCCCCGGGCTGCGCGC
>JAGQRJ010000664.1 GCA_020425635.1 Planctomycetota bacterium
CGGCGACAGCGCCGAGGTCGAGCGCCTCGAGCTCGAGCTCGGGCTCCGCGTGCCCGAGGCGCCCGCCGAGGTGGGCCAGGTCGCGTCGCTCTCGGTCCAGGCGACGAAGGTCGAGGCGCCCAAGGCCCAGGCGCCCAAGGCCCAGGCGCCCAAGGCCGAGGCGGCAGGCGAAGCCCCCCAGTCCGGGGGCGAGGCCACCCAGGCCGAGGCGGCGGCCAGCGAGGGCGAGGCCAGCGCGGCCGAGCCCGACGCAGACCCCAAGGCGCCCTAGGCGGGTCCTGCGGATCGACCGTATCCCCTGGCAGCCCCCAGGCAGCTCGCGCAGAGTGGGGTCGTGAAGCAGATCGGTCCCTATCGCGTCCTGACCGAAGTCGCGCGCGGCGGCATGGGTGTCGTGTATCGCGCCCGGGGCCCTGACGGGGTCGACGTCGCGCTCAAGCTGCTGTTGGCCCACCGCGCCCAGGACCCCCGCGCCCTCCGTCGGTTCCAGACCGAGGTCCAGGCGCTCGCCCGGCTCCGCCACCCGAACGTGGTCTCGGTGGTCGCGGCGGGCGAGCACGCAGGGGCTCCCTGGCTCGCGCTGGAGTTCATAGACGGCGAGACGCTCGAGGCTCGCCTGCGCGCGGGGCCGCTGCCGATCTGGGAGGCGATCCGCGTCGCGCAGCAGCTGGCCCAGGCGCTGACCTACGTCCACGCCTGCGGCGTCCTGCACCGCGACCTCAAGCCCGACAACGTGCTCCTGCGCGGCGACCAGGCGCTCCTGACCGACTTTGGGATCGCGCGCGACGACCAGTCGTCCCTGAGCCGGATCACGGCCACGGGGGTGATCCAGGGGACTCCCGGCTACTGGTCTCCGGAGCAGGCCCGCGGCGCGAAGCACGCGCTGGGACCGCTTACCGACGTCTTCGGCCTGGGCGCGGTGCTCTACGCCTGCCTCACGGGACACGCCCCCGTGCGGGCCGTGAGCCTGCAGGAGTATCTCCTCGCGGCGCAGCTCCAGCGTTCGAAGTCGCCGCGCCAGCTGCGCCCCGAGGTCCCGGAGTGGCTGAGCGAGCTCTGCATGCGCTGCCTGTCGGTCTTCCCCTCGGATCGCCCCTCGTCCGCCGAGGCGGTCGCGCGCGCGCTGGCCCTCGCCCAGCCTGCCGCGCTGGAGGGTCCTCCTCGGCCTGTGCGCGCATGGATCGCTGCGCTCGCGGCGGCCGGCCTCCTCGTGGGCGTCGGGGGCTGGCTAGGCCGCGGAGCGGGACATGAGGGCGGAGCGCCCGCTGCGCGTTCGCGGAGTCGAGCTACGGGAGAGCCCCGAGGGATCTTGGACCGCGGCGCCCGCCCGCTCGACCTCGGCCCGGTGAGCGACGATTCGCCTGGGGCAGGCGCCCCAGAGCTCGGGGCCGACCCGCGAGCCTATCTGGCCCGCGCGGACGCGCGACGGATCGCAGGTCAGCCGCGAGACGCGCTCGCCGACGTCGAGCGCGCCCTTGCTCTCGACCCCGAGAACGCGACCGCGTTCTATGTCCGCGGCCTCGTGCAGTTGAAGCTCGACGACCCGCGCCAGGCGCTCGCGGATCTCGACCGTTCCCTCGAACTCGACCCGGATCAGGCCCGCGCCCACACCGCGCGCAGCGAGGCGCTGCGCGCGCTCGGCGACCTGGACGCAGCGAAGGTCGCCGCGGGCGACGCCCTACGGCTCGACCCTGGGAGCGCGCGGGCGTTCCTCTTGCGCGGGCTCTCTCAGCTCGACCAGATCGCCACCCCGGAAGGGGTCGCAGACCTGGAGCGCTGCTTCGCCCTCGACCCAAACCTCGAGACAGCCGAGCTGCGGGCGAAGCGGGGGAAAGCGCTCGCGCTCATCGAGCGTTACCCAGAGGCACTGACCGACTTCGCGCGCGCGCTGGCCCTCGACCCGCGCTACGTGCTCGCGTACGTCAGCCGGGGGATCACCTACAGCCGCCTCGGGCGCCACGACGAGGCGCTCGCGGACTTCGATCGCGCCCTCGCGCTCGATCCGACTCAGTCGAGCGTCTATTCAGGGCGCGCCCAGGCGAAGCTCTCGCTGGCGAGGTACGACGAGGCCGCAGCGGACTTCAGCCTCGCGCTCGCGCGAAACCCGAGCGCCGGCGGCAACTACCTCGGGCGCGGCGAAGCCTATCGCCTCGGAGGACGCCTGACGGAGGCGCTCGCGGATCTCGACCGCGCCCTCGAGTTCAACCCAGACGCGATCGTCGTGCTCTGCCGGCGAGGCGACGCCAAGCTCGCCCTGGGGCGCGCCGCCGACGCGATCGCCGACTACGACCAAAGCCTGGCTCTGCATGCCGAGCAGCCCGACGCATGGCGCGGGCGCGGCGAGGCGAAGCTGAAGCTCACCCGCTACGAAGACGCGCTCGCCGACCTCGATCGCGCCCTCGCCCTCGCGCCGGACGACGCGCGGGCCTATGCCCTGCGCGGGAGGGCGAAGTTCAGCCTGGAGCGTTTCGCGGACGCGATCGCCGACTTCGATCAGGCGCTGCAGCGCGTGCCCGAAGACGCCGCGTTGCTCACCCGTCGCGGGTGGGCGCGGGGGCTGGTGCAGCGCTACCCCGAAGCGCTCGCGGACTTCGCGCGCGCCCTGGAGCTCGACCCGAGCTCGGCCGGCGCCTATGCGCACCGGGCGGACGTGCTGGTCTACCTGGGCCGCCACGAGGAGGCGCTCGCAGACCTCGACCGCGCGCTCGCGCTCGACCCGCTCTACGCTCGCGCGCACTATCACCGCGGTGTCACCTTGCAGGCCCTGGGGCGCCTGGTCGAGGCGGTCCCCGCCCTCGACCGCGCCCTGGAACTGGACCCCAACTACGGGCTGGCCTACGAGAACCGGGCCGACGTCGAGCGCATGCTCGAGCGCCACGTCGAAGCGATCGAAGACGCCGACCGCGCGCTCGCGCTCGACCCCACCAAGGCGTCGACCTACTTCATTCGCGGGGCGTCGAAGAAGGCGCTCTTCCGCTTCGCCGAGGCGGTCGGCGACTTCGACCGGGCGCTCGAACTCGACCCCCTGCCGCGCTATTTGCGCGCTCGCGGCGCCGCGCTCGCAGCGGTGGGGCGCTCCGCGGAGGCGCTCGCAGACTTCGCGCGGGCCGATCAGCTCGACCCAGGGGGGGCGAGCGCAGACGACTCGGTGAGCCGCGGCTACGCGCTCGTGAATCTTGGGCGCCTGGAGGAGGCGGTCGCGGAGTTCGACCGCGCTCTGCGCCTCGCGCCCTCCTCTGCTCCAGCGTTGACGGGGCGCGGATCGCTGCGGCTGCTGCGAGGGGGCTTGGCCGACGCGCTGGCCGACCTCGATCGCGCGATCCAGCTCGCCCCGGGCGACGCCACTGCGTATGGGGTCCGGGGCGCGGTGCTGGCTGAGCTCGGCCGCCACTCCGAAGCGATCCGGGACTACGAGCGGGCGCTGGACCTCGGACTGAACCCCCCGCTGGCCGAGCACGTGCGGACCTCGCTCGAGGAGGCCAGGAAACAGCTCCCTCGTTGAGTCCAAGCTGACCTGGGTGCCGGCTGAGTCCTGGACCCCAGCCGAGGGGAGCGGGCTTCGCTATGCTGCTGGGAGATCGTCAGGAGCCTTCGTGGACGCGACGCGCGAGTCCTGGGACAACGAACCCCTGCCCGAGGCGCGAGCGCGCCTCGAGGTCGAGGGGGCCTACCCCACAGAGCGCATGCAGCGCGTGGCGCAGGGCTTCGTGCCCTCGGCCATGGAGCAGAAGTGGTTCGCCTTCATGGAGGGCGACTGGCTGCAGCTCCACCGCAGCTGGACCGGGATCTGCGTCTACCGCCTGCGCTTCGAGCCCACCCCCGACGGCGCCCGGATCGCCGA
>JAGQRJ010000665.1 GCA_020425635.1 Planctomycetota bacterium
CGACAGACTATGGTTTGCACCGCGCGGGTGGCGCAGGGGGGTCTCGGGCATGTCGAGTCGTAAGTTGCAGTCTTTCTTGGCGTTCGTGCTCTTGCTCGCGCTCGGTTGCGGGACGGTGAGCTCCGAGCCGGACTCGACCTACGAGGACCTCCCGCCCCAGGCCTACGCCTTCGACACGATCTGGGAGTGCGCGATCGAGGCCTGCGAGGACCTGGGCTTCCACCTCGACGACAGCTCGCGCGACGGGGCCAACGGCAGCTTCGTGACGAACACGGTCGAGATCGACAAGGACCTCGTGCGCCGCACCCGACTCGGCCACCGCCTGCGCGGGAAGATCAGCCCCAACGGCGAGGGGACCTTCCGCGTGCAGGTCGCCGCGAGCCGCTTCGAGGAGGAGGAGGGCGAGGCCTGGAGCTACCTCGCCCCCGACCCCGACCTGCAGGCCAAGTTCCGCGCGAAGTTCAAGCAGAAGGTCGCGGCGCGCTACACCCCGGTGGACGGCGGCAAGTAGTGCTCGTCGTCCGGGACCTGCACAAGCGCTACGGGACGCTCCTCGCCCTGCAGGGCGTGTCGTTCGAGGTCGGCGCGGGGGAGGTGATCGGCTTCCTCGGGCCCAACGGCGCCGGCAAGTCGACCACCATGCGGATCGTGACCGGCTACCTCTCGGCCAACCGGGGCTGGGTGACCGTCGACGGGATCGACGCCGCGCGCTACCCGACCGAGGTGCGCAAGCGGATCGGCTACCTGCCCGAGAGCACGCCGCTCAACCTCGACATGCGGGTGGACGAATACCTCCTGTTTCGCGCCCAGCTCAAGGGCGTCCGCCGCCGGGAGCGCCGCGCGCGGGTGGGGCGCGTGATCGAGCGCACGGGCTTGATCGAGCGCACGCGGCAGATCATTCGCACGCTCTCGAAGGGCTACCGCCAGCGGGTCGGGATCGCCGACGCCATGGTCGGCAGCCCGCAGCTCTTGATCCTCGACGAGCCGACGATCGGCCTCGACCCGAACCAGATCCGCGAGGTGCGGCGCCTGATCCGTGAGCTCGCCGAAGAGCACACGCTCTTGATCTCGACGCACATTTTGCCCGAGGTCGAGCAGGTCGCCGACCGGGTGGTGATCGTGGCCAACGGGCGCACCGTCGCCGACGACACGGTCCAGGGCTTGATCGAGTCGCACCAGCGCCCGGCCCTGGTGGCGGCGATCGACGGCGTCGGCGCCGCCGACCTCGAGCGCCTCGACGGGATCGCGCGCGCGAGCGCCCTCGACGACGGGCGCTTCGCCCTCGAGCTGCAGCAGGGCGTCGAGTCCAAGCGGGCGCAGCTCGCCGTGTTCAAGGCCGCCGCGGAGCGGGGCTGGGCGCTCACCGAGCTCGCGCCCCAGCGCACGACCCTCGAGCAGATCTTCTCCGAGCTGACCCAGGGCGGCCGGGTGGGGGAGGTCGCGTGAGCGACGAGGCTCCCAACAAGACCGTGGGCGGCGACGGCGAGGGCCCGACCCCCGACGAGGGCGCGGCCCCGCCCGAGGCCGAGGCCGTCGCCAAGACCGTCGGCGGC
>JAGQRJ010000100.1 GCA_020425635.1 Planctomycetota bacterium
CGCAGCGCGCGGCCGACGCGATCGCGGCCACCGCGTCGCGCCAAGGCGTCTCGCGCAGGCTGAGGGTGATCGGGCCGTCGACGTCGCAGTCGGCGTCGAGCACTTGCCGGCTCTGCCTCATGACGGCCTCGAGGGCGTCCGCGACGGAGGCGTCCTGCAGCTCCAGGTCGACCTTCGCGGAGCCAGGCTGCTGAGCGCAGAGGGAGGGCAGGGGAATCAGGAGCAGGGAGAGCGCGATCAAGGAGCTCGAGGCGCTCTGGGGGGTCAGGGGGCGGGTCAAGGAGTTCATGTCCTCAGGGTGAAGGCTGCGCGCTTCGCGTGCCAACCGCACGCCGCGGACCGGCCTAACTCCCGCGGGCGTCGGGGTGACGGCCTCGCGTGGGACGCACGCCGTGGAGCGATCGCCTACGCCGTTGACGGTCGCCCACACCGCCGCCTGCGCTCAGCTCGGGCGGGTGATCCCGAGCTTGCGCATGCGCGACTGGAGGGTGGTGCGCGCGAGGCCGAGCCGGCTCGCGGCGCCGCTCGGGCCGCCGATCACCCAGTCGCAGGCGTCGAGGGTGTGCTGAATGATCGCGCGCTCCCACTCGGCGAAGGTGCTCGGGGCCTCGCCGTCGAGGGGCAGGGCGAGGGCCGCGCTCGGGGCCGGCGCGCTGCCGGAGCTGAGCGCGAAGGGCAGCTCGAGCTCGGTCCCCGGCGAGAGGATCACGCAGCGCTCGATCGCGTTCGCCAGCTCGCGCACGTTGCCCGGCCAGTCGTGGCGGGTCAGCGCCTGGAGCACCGGCGCAGGGATCGCCTGCACCTGGCGACCGAGGCGGCGCGCGGCGCGAGCCAGGAAGCGCTGGGCGAGGATCGGCACGTCGCCCGGGCGCTCGCGCAGGGGGGGCAGCGTGATCGGGAACACGTTCAGCCGGTAGTAGAGGTCGCTGCGGAACTCGCCCGCGTCGACGAGCCGCTGCAGGTCGCGGTTGGTCGCGGCCACGATCCGCACGTCGGCCTTGATCGTCTTGCGCCCGCCGATCCGCTCGAAGCGCAGCTCCTGCAGCACGCGCAGCAGCTTCGTCTGCAGCTCGAGGGGCACCTCGCCCACCTCGTCGAGGAACAGCGTGCCTCCGCTGGCCATTTCGAAGCGCCCCAGCCGACGCTCGCTGGCCCCGGTGAACGCGCCCTTCTCGTGCCCGAAGAGCTCGCTCTCGAGCAGGCCCGTGGGGATCGCGGCGCAGTTGATCGCGACGAAGGGGCCTCCGCTCCGCGGGCTGAGCTCGTGCACCGCGCGGGCGAAGAGCTCCTTGCCGGTGCCGGTCTCGCCGGTCAGCAAGACCGTGGCCGGGGTCGCGGCGACCTGCTGCACCTGGGCCAGGGCCGCCTTGAGCGCCGGGCTCTCGCCGAGGATCTCGTGGTCGCCGCGCAGGCGGCGGAGGTCGGTCTCGAGGTAGCGCTTCTCGGCGGCGAGGCGGTCGCGCAGCTCGCGGATCTCCTGGTAGGCGAGGGCGTTGGCCACGGCGGGGGCCACGTGGTTGGCCACCTGCTGCAGGAGCGCCACGTCGTCGGCGCTGAAGGCGTGCTCCCGGCGTGAGGCCACGTCGAGGCTGCCGAGCACGCGCTCGCGCGCGCGGAGCGGGACGATCACCCCCGAGCCCAGCCCCTCCCCGCGCAGGCGCTCGACCAGGTCGCTGTGCGGGGCGTCGAGCTCGCCGATCGAGCCCACGTGGATCGGCGCGGCGCTGCGCAGCGCGTGGCTCGCCGGCGACTCGTCGAGGGGGACCACGTCGCCCTCCTGCACGAGCCCGCGCCCGCCGGCGTATTCGAGCGCGAGCACCTGCACCGCCTGCTGGTCGGGGGTCAAGAGCGAGAGGCTCGCCCACTCGCAGGGCATGAGGCGCGAGAGGCTGCGCTGCACGGCCGGCAGGAGCTCGTGCAGGTCGAGGTGCGTGGCCACCGCGCTCCCGATCTCGAGCAAGGCCTGCAGCCGATCGCGCTCGGTCGAGAGCGCCTGCCCGAAGGCCAGCGCGTGGCGGCGGGCTTCGAGGGCTTCGAGGGCCAGCGCCAGCAGGCGCGTGGCCTGCACGACCGCGTCGAGCTCTTCCTCGGCGAACGCCCGCCCCGTGCCGAGGGCGAGCAGCCCGCTCACCTTGCGCTCGCTGCGCAGCGGGAAGAGCCACACCCCGTCGGCCCCTGCCTCGCGAAACGCCGCCTCCAGCGGGCCGGCGGCCGGGGTGTGGAAGTCGGGGATCGCGCGCACCGCGAGCTGGGCGAGGGCCGGGTCGAGGGACTCGGCCAGCGGCCGCGCCGCCGGGAACAGCGGCTCGACCGAGATCCGCTCCTCTTCGGGGACGATCAAGACCCCGAGCTCACCGCCGATCAGCTCGCCCATGGGCTCGGCCAGCGAGGCCAGCAGCTCGTCGAGGGTGCCGTCGACGACCACCGTCTCGCACACCGCCACCAGGGCTCGGTAGCACTCCGCGCGCGTCGCCGCGTTGAAGACCCTCGGTCGCATGCGGCGAGTCTACCCCGCGAGGCCGCTCGGCCAGCGCGTGAGTCTGGTTCGCGCGCTCAGGAGGCGGCGGGCGCCCCGTCGAGCAGCTCGCCCAGGCGCGCGAGGAAGGCCTCGCGCGTGGGCTGGGGGCCGCGCCCCAGGTTGAGGTGGTCGCCCTCGGGGTTCCAGGCGCCGACCACCGTGCAGGCCTCGCCGGTCTCGAAGTCCTGGCTGCGCTCGAGGGTGTAGATCGCCAGGTCCTCGGGCCCTGGGGCCACGGCGACGAAGTGGGCCTCGGGCATGAGCTCGGGGGTCGGGAGCTGGATCAGGAACACCGCGCGCCCGTTCTTGAGCAGGTGCTGGCTCAGCTTGAGCCCCTCGACGGGCAGGGCGACCGGAGCCTCGGAGCCGACCTTCTCCCACAGGGCCTCGAGCGAGGCTTGCCCGGCCGACGGATTGCTGAGCCGGGCGCAGAACCCCGCGGGGTCGCCGAAGGCCAGCGGAGGAAGCACCCGGTGGGCGTAAAGGTAGTGGTGGCGTCGCCGCTCGCGAGGGTCCATGCCGCTAGCGTGACCCGGAAAGGCCCGGGTTGCAAACGTTCAGGGACAGGGCTACCGTCCGTGTAGCCTTTTGGACACGCCTTCGAGGCCGCATGCGCTCCCTCCTCTCGCTCTGGGTCCCACTCTTCCTCGCGTGCAGCGCGTCGTGGGCCCAGGATCCGGTCCGCAACGAGCCCTCCCCGGGCGAGCGCTCCTACGAGCTCTCTCGCGACGCGCGCCAGGCGATCGACCGGGGAATCAAGTGGCTCGCCTCCTCCCAGGCCAAGGCCTCGGGGGCGTGGCCCAGCCGCCCGGCCAACTACCGCATGAGCGTCACGGCCCTGGCCGGGCTCGCGCTGCTCGCCCACGGAGACACCCCCGACCACGGCCCCCACTCCGAGGCCGTGCGCAACGCGTTGAAGTTCGTGATCCGCAGCCAGCGGGGCAACGACAGCAAGTGGCCGGGGCTCTTGTTCGACGTGCGGCCCGGGCGCGAGACCAAGGACGACCGCCCCATGCACGGCCACGGGTTCGCCATGCTCTTCGTGGGCGAGGCCTACGGCATGACCAGCGACCCGGCGCTGCGCCAGCAGCTCCACGACTGCCTGACCAAGGCCGCGCGGCTCACCGAGCGCTCGATCAGCCCTCAGGGCGGATGGTTCTACTTCCCGCACTCCCCGCGCGACGAGGGCTCGGTCACGATCACCCAGATCCAGGGCCTGCGCTCGGCCAAGGACTCCGGGGTCCTCGTCGACAAGCGCACGATCGACCGCGCCGTCGACTACATCAAGCGGAGCCAGCAGGCCGACGGCGGGGTGCGCTACATGCTGAGCTTCGGCAAGACGACCCCCGCGCTCACCGCCGCCGGGGTCTCGGTGCTCCATGGCTCGGGCGAGTACTACTCCGAGGAGATCGAGAAGGGCTACGGCTACCTGCGCAAGCACCTCAAGATCCGCCAGTCCGACCAGCAGTTCTTCTACTACACCCACTTCTACGCGGCGCAGGCCATGTTCCAGCGCGGCGGCGCCGAGTGGGCGGCCTACTTCCCCAAGATCCGCGACGAGCTCCTCGACCTCCGCCGCGGGCGCGCCTACTGGGACCAGGGCAACTACTACGGGAGCGCCTACGAGACGGCGTTCGCGCTCCTGATCCTCGAGATTCCGCTCCGCTACCTCCCGGTGTTCCAACGCTGATGCCCGAGACCCCTCCACGCAGCGACCTGGGTGAAGTCGTCCACTGGGCGATGCTCTACGAGCCCGATCAGCTGATCAGCGCCAAGCGCTTCGACTTCAAACGCACCGCCGAGACCCTGCTCGACGTGGCCCAGCGCTTCGTCCAGGGCGAGGCGTGCGCCCTGGGAATCTACGAGCGCGACGAGCTCGGCCTGATCGCCTCGCAAGGGGTCGACCCCGACGGCGTGTTCGAGGACCCGCGCCTGGCCCAGGCGATCGAGGAGGCCCTCGCCGAGTCGCGGATCGTGACCTGCGAGGGGGTCGCGGGGCCTTCCTTCCCGCGCGCCGGCGGCCAGCACGGCCTGATCGTCATGCCGCTCTTCCTGCGCCTGCGCGCGCCGAGCGAGATCGAGCGCGAGCGGCGTCGCTACCCGCCCCAGGGCCTCAACAAGCCGCTGGGGATCCTGGTGATCGCGGTCGCCCCGACGAAGCGGATCTCGGCCGGAGAGATCGACGCGCTCGAGGCGCTCGCGGGCCACACCGGCGAGGCCTTGCTCAACGCGCGGCTCTACCGCAGCAGCAGCCGCGACGAGCTCACCGACCTCTACCGCCGTCAGGAGCTCGAGCAGCACTTGACGGTCGAGTCGACGATCGCGCGGCACACCGACAAGCCCCTGACCCTGCTCATGATCGACATCGACGGCATGACGGAGCTCAACCAGCGCTTCGGCCGCCGTCGGGGAGACCGCGTGATCGCGCGGGTGGCCCGCCTGGTTCGCGCCCAGGTCCGCGACCAGGACGCGTGCGTGCGCTACGGCTGCGACGAGTACGCGGTGGTGCTCCCGGGCACCGACCCCGAGGGCGCCATGGGGATCGCCGAGAAGATCCGGCACGCGGTCGAGGACTACCACGGCTTCGGCGACGGGATCCGGGTCACGGTCTCGATCGGGGTCGCGGTGTTCCCCTACCACGCGCAGCGCGTCTCCGACCTGCTGCGCAAGGCCGACCAGACCCTGTTCAAGGCCAAGCAGGAGGGCGGCAACAAGACGCTCACCTGGCACCGGCACATTCCCCGCCACGCGCTGCGCTCGGACAAGCTGATCGGGATCCTGACCGGGAACCAGGCCAAGGACTACCGCAACGTCATGCTCCTGCTCGACACCGTGGTGGTGGTCAACAGCCTGCTCGAGCGGCGGCAGGTGCTCGGCACCCTGCTCGACATGATGATCCAGCTCAGCGAGAGCGAGCGCGGGATCCTCTACCTCGAGCAAGACGGCGACCTCCTGGTCGAGGTCGGGCAGAACGCCATGGGCGAGCCCGTCGAGCCGCTCGGCGTCAGCCGCGCGGTGGTCGAGCGCGTGCACCAGGGGCAGATCCCGGTGGCGATCCTCGACACCGACGAGGAGCACAGCGAGCTCGTCGAGTCGTGCCGCGGCCTGGGCCTCGAGCGCGTGATCTGCCTCCCGCTCTCGATCAAGGGCAAGCAGATCGGCTGCATGTACTTCGACAGCACGCGCGCGGCCCACGACTTCGAAGAGTCCGACCTGATCTTCATGCGCGCCCTGGCGCGCGAGCTCGGCAACGCGATCGAGAACGCGCGGCTCTACCAGGAGAACCTCGAGCAGAAGCGCTCGCTGGAGGAGCTCACGGCGAAGCTCGCGCAGAAGGTCCAGGCGCAGGCCAACGAGATCGCCGACATGGAGCGCAACCTCAGCCAGTTCAAGGCGCGCTTCAACTACGACCGGATCGTGGGCACCTCGGAGGCCATGCAGCAGGTGTTCCGCTTCCTCGACCGGATCACCGACTCCGACGTCGCGGTCTTGATCATGGGCGAGACCGGCACCGGCAAGGAGCTGATCGCGCGCTCGCTGCACGTCAACGGCGCGCGCCGCGACAAGCCCTTCGTCTCGGTCCACTGCGGCGCGATCACCGAGACGCTCATGGAGAGCGAGCTCTTCGGCCACGTGCGCGGCGCCTTCACCGGGGCCGACCGCGACAAGCAGGGCTTCTTCGAGCAGGCCGACGGCGGCACGATCTTCCTCGACGAGGTCGAGGACATGAGCCAGGCCATGCAGCGCGAGCTGCTGCGCGTGCTGCAGGAGGGCGAGATCCGCCGGGTCGGCGGCAAGGACATCGTCAAGGTCGACGTGCGCGTGGTCTCGGCCTGCAACCGCGACCTCGCGGCCATGGTCAAGAGCGGGGAGTTCCGCCAGGACCTCTTCTACCGGCTGAACGTGGTCTCGATCGAGCTGCCTCCGCTGCGCGACCGCAAGGAAGACATTCCCCTGCTCGTCGAGCGCTTCCTCGACGAGGTGGCCGAGACCGAGGGCCGGCGCTTCCGGATCGCGAAGGACGCCATGCGCGCGCTGCTGCGCTACGACTGGCCGGGCAACGTGCGCGAGCTGCAGAGCTTCCTGCGCAAGAAGGTGCTCCTCGTCGAGGGCGACGTGCTCGAGGTCGACGACGTGCAGCTCGACGACCGCGGGCAAGTCAGCCACGGGATCTCGAAGCTCTTCGAGTCCGACTACAACGTGGCCAAGACGACCTTCGCCCGGGAGTACCTCAAGTCGGTGCTCTCCCGCAACGGCGGCAACGTGACCCGCGCCTCGGCCGAGGCGGGGATCGTGCGCTCGAGCTTCCACAAAATGATGCGCAAGCACGGGATCTCGGCCAAGGACTTCAGCTCGCCGAACAAGCCTGGCTAGCGCCGGGCGTCGTCGGAGTCAGCGCGACCCTGGCGCGGCGCGCGGACGACGCAGGCTAGTAGTCGTCTCCGTAGTCGCCCTCTTCTTCGTCGCCGTAGCCGCCCTCTTCCTCGTCGCCGCCCTCGGCGCCCGAGGCTTCCTCTTCACTGAGGCCCTCGACGGGCGCGGGGCCGCCTTCGACCACCCCAGGCAGCTTCGGGCCGATCCAGCCCGGAGGTCCGCTGGCCTCGCCCACGAGCGGCGGGAGGGGCTCCCGCACGCCGGCCCACTTGCGGTAGAAGGTGTCGCGGCGGTCTTGCTCGTAAGCGGTCCAGGGGTCGTCCGGGACCTGCGCCAGCACGGCGCGAAGCTTCTTCAGCTCCTCTTGCCGCTCGGTCTCCGAGGCGAACAGCTCGCGGCTCAAGCGCCGCTTGAGGTTCGCCTGGAACAGCCGCTCGCGCACCGTCTCGCGGGTCTCGGAGGCCGCTTCGCGCGCTCGCGCGAGCTCGGCCTCGGTCCGCCGGATCTCGATCTTCTCGGTCTGGGTGGTGAAGCACCCGCAGAAACCGAGGGGCAAGATCAGCAAGAGGGGTATCCGGAGTCGCATGCGACGTGGCCTCCCAGCGCGCCCTCAGACCCTATCCCGTGCAGCCATAAGGGTCAAGGTCGTCTCATGGATCGTTTCAGCGCCCAAGAGTGGGCGCTCGGCCCTGGGGGGGGTGCCTTGCTAGAGTAGGGGTTACGTAGAAGACGGGTGTCCGCTATGCTGGCATTCATCTTGCAAACCCTCGGGTGGAGGATCGTATGCGCTTGCACCTTTGGATCCTGACGGCGGCCTTCGCCTTCGGCGGCTCGGGCGTCCTCTACGCTCAAGACGAGCTCGAAGACCTCCTCGACGACCCGATCGAGCAAGGCACGCCCGAGCAGGCGACGCCCCGGCAGCAGGGCACCCCCGAGCAGCAAGGCACCCCCGAGCAGCAGGGCCTGCCCCCCGAGCAGACCACCGGCGACGACGAGATCGACGCCCTGACCCAGCAAGACCCCCCCCGCCAGCAGCAGGTCGCGATCCCCGACGACCCCCGAATCCAGCAGCAGCTCGACGACGCCGCCAACGAGATCGGCGACCAGGCCTCGAACGTGGTCGAAGAGCTCGAGGGCTTCGACAGCCTCCCGCCCGACGTGCAGCAGCGCGCGGTGGAGGGCGCCGCGCGCGACGCCAACCGCGCCAGCGAAGAGGTCCGCCAGCTCGCCGAGGCCCAGGGCGTGCGCCTCCCCGGCCTGACCGAGGGCGTGAACGTCGTCAGCGACGCCATGAGCGACAAGCCCTACGACCACCCGCCCTCGATCGGCGACCCGGTGCGCGAGCGCGAGTACATCGCCCACCGCCGCTTCGGCGAGGAGCCGCCGCTCGGCGACGGCGAAGGCCACTACAGCTTCTGGCAAAAGGTGCTCTCCAACGTGCTCAAGACCGTGGGCACCGTCGCGGGGAGCGAGCTGAAGAAGACCCTGGTCGCGGCCCGGGTCAACGAGCTCAAGGCGCGCAGCGACGCGCTCATGCTCGGCAGCACCGACCCCAAGCTGCGCGCCTACGCCGACGAGCGCGTGCGCGCCGCGGTCCGCGGCTCGGGCCTGGGCACCAACCAGCGCCTCGACGACCTCTTCCTCGGGCAGAACCGCGGCGGGCAAAACGGCACGCTGCGCCCCAACACCAACACCAACGCCGGCAAGCCGGTCCCCAAGGTGACCCCGACGGCTCCCCCGGTCGCCGGCCCCTCGCTGACCTGGACCGGCCCCGTTCCTCGCCTGCCCACCGCCCCCGGCCTCAACGGTCAGCCGGTGCCCCAGGTGAACATGC
>JAGQRJ010000666.1 GCA_020425635.1 Planctomycetota bacterium
CCGTCAACGCGACGTGCCTCCCGTCGAGGCTCTCGACCCAGCGCGGCAGCTGCGCCCGAGCGACCTCGCTCGGGGCTTCAGGCGCCGGACCCCGGGGCGGCTCAGAGGCTCCACCCCGGGGACCGACCCACACCACGGCCACGCCGGAGACCGCGAGGGCTGCGAGCGAGCCCGCGCCGGCGAGCCACCTCGCGTGCCGAGCCCGACCGGGCGCCACGGACCGCCCCGCGAGGGCGTCTCCGAGCTCCCGCGCCGAGGGTCGGAGCTCAGGCTGCTTGGACAGGGCCCGCAGGCAGAGCGCGCTGAGCGCGGGCGAGACCTCGGGGCGCAGCTCGTGCGGCGCGCGGGGAGCGTGCTCGAGGACCCGCGCGAGGGTGCCCACCACGGTCGCCGCCGTCGGGATCGGGGGCTCGCCGGTGAGCATGCGGTAGAGCAGCGCGCCGAGCCCGTAGACGTCTGCCGGGGGACCCACGCCCTTGGCGTCGGTCACCTGCTCGGGGGCCATGGTGGTCGGGCTGCCGAGTAGGTCGCCGGTCTGGGTCATGCGCTCGGCGGAGTCGCCGCGGCTGAGGCCGAAGTCGGCGAGCACCGGCTGCCCGCGGTCGTCGAAGAGCACGTTCTCGGGCTTGATGTCGCGGTGCAAGACGCCGTGCGCGTGCGCGTGCGCCACACCGTCTGCCACGCGCGCGGCGATCGAGGTGGCCTCCGCCACCGGCAGCGGCCCGTCCGCGAGCCGCGCCTCGAGGGTCCCGCCCGGGTAGAGGTCGAGCACGAGGAAGAACAGCGGCGGCTCGAGGCGCGCGGTGTGGATCTTCGCGAGGTGCCGGTGGTCGAGGCGGGCCATGGCTTCGGCCTCCTGGCGAAAGCGCGCCAGGCCCTCGACCCCGAGCGCCTCGGGCAGGATCACCTTCAGCGCGTAGCGCGCGCCGGTCTCCTCGTGCTCGACCTCGAACACGGCGCCCATGCCCCCCGCGCCGAGCTGGCGGAGGCGACGGTAGGGACCCACGCGCTCGGGCAGCCCGTCGAAGGGTTCGCGCGCGTGCGTCACGCAGCCGGCCTCAAGCGGGCCGGCCTGGATCGCCTGCGGCCGCGTTCTCGGCCTCGAGGGCCGCGGCGAAGCGGCGCACCACCTCGCCCGCCGGCTCGATCCCGTCGATCCCGCCTACGCTCTTGCCGGCCTGCCAGTAGTCCTTGTAAGTCGCGCCCTTGAGGTTGGCGCGCTTCAGCTGCCAGATCGACTTCAGCGAGTAGTACATCCGCGCGTAGTGCTTGAGCTTCGGGTGCCGCAGCATGCGCCGGGCGAAGAACCCGGCGCGGGTCCCGACCTTCTCGATGTACGGGGTCTTGATCACGGCCACGGGCACGCCCGAGATCTTGTCGGTGAGCACGATGTCCTCGGGGGCCGCGCGCACGATCGCGTCCTTGTAGTCCTGGTGGGAGCGGCACTCGTCGGTGGCGATGAAGCGCGTGCCGAGCTGGCAGGCGGCGTAGCCCAGGTCGAGCGCTTGGCGAAAGTCCTGCGGCGAGCCGATCCCCCCCGCGCACACCAGGGGCACGCCGAGGTCCTGGAGCTCGGCGTAGAGCGCGGCCGCAGACTCCGTCCCGGCGTGCCCGCCAGCGCGGGCGTTGACGCAGATCAAGCCGTCGACCCCGTTGTCGAGGGCCTTCTGCGCCCACCGGCGCTCGGTGACGTCGTGGTAGACGACGCCGCCCACGGCGTGCACCGCCTCGACCACCCAGCTCGGGTTGCCCAGGGCGGTCACGAAGAAGCGCACGCCCTCTTCGATCGCGATCGCGACCCACTGCTTCATGCGCTCCTCGTAGATCCGCGAGGACTTCTCCACGAGCGCGTTGAACCCGATCGGCTTTCCGCCGCTGAGGCGGTAGATCAACCGCAGCCCCTCGCGGAGGTCGTGCTTGTGCACGTATTTGAGCGAGATCGGCTGCACCACGCCGATCCCTCCGGCCGCCGAGACGGCCGCCACCAGCTCGGGGTTCGAGCAGGGGTACATGGCCCCGCAGATCAGCGGCACCTCGATCCCGACGTGCCGTGTGAACGCGGTCTCCATGGGCGCCTCCAAGCGCGGCCTGCCCACCGCGCGTCGGGGGCGCCGCAGCGGCGAGTTGAGCTAGCTCAGGTAGGCGGTCAGGTGCCAGCGCTCGGAGGGGCGGGGCAGGCTCTCGCGCACCCGCTCCGCGATCCCTTCGGCGTCGATCCCGGCGTCGCGCAGCTGGAGCTCGCGGGCCCCGTGGTGCACGAAGGCGTCGGGCACCCCCGCCAGGCGGAGCTTGCTCGCGAGCCGCGGCGCTTCGTGGAGGGTCGCCTCGAGGCAGGCCGAGCCGAAGCCCCCCACGACCGTGTGGTCCTCGAGGGTGTGCACGACCTCGTGGCTCTCGAGCAGCGAGCGCAGCAAGGTGCGGTCGACCGGCTTGGCGAAGCGGGCGTTGGCCACGGTGACGGAGATCCCCTCGGCCGCCAGCAGCTCGCGCGCCTCGAGGGCCACCTCGACCATGGCGCCGTAGGCCATGAGCGCCACCCGACCGTCGCCGTTGGCCACGATCTGGCCCTTGCCGAGCTCGATCGGGTCGGGGGTCGCGCAGAGCGAAGGCGGCGCGTCGGCGCGCGGCCAGCGCAGGCCGACCACCTGGCCGCTCTCGAGCGCCCAGCGGAGCATGGCGTGGAGCTCGGCCTCGTCGGAGGGGGCCATGAGCACGATGTCAGGGATACAGCGCAGGTAGGCGATGTCGAACAGGCCCTGGTGGGTCACGCCGTCGGCGCCCACCAACCCCGCGCGGTCCATGGCGATCACCACCGGGTTCTGCTGCAAGCACACGTCGTGCAACACCTGGTCGTAGCAGCGCTGGAGGAAGGTCGAATAGACCGTGAGCACGGGTCGCAGGCCTGCGAAGGCCAGGCCCGAGGCGAAGCCGGCGCCGTGCTGCTCGCAGATCCCGACGTCGTAGAAGCGCTCCGGGTGCCGCTCGGAGAAGGCCTTGAGCCCGGTGCCGCCTGGCATGGCAGCGGTGATCGCGGTGACCTGCGGATCCTCGGCGCCCAGGGCGAGCATGGCCTCGGAGAAGACGTCGGTCCAGGACTTCGCCTTCGGCTGCGCCGCGGCCTTCGGCTGCGCCGGCGCCGGGGCGGGCGGGTAGAAGTTCTTGGCGGCGTGCCAGGCGACGGGGTCGACGAGGGCCGGCGCCCACCCCTGACCCTTGCGCGTGTGAATGTGGAGCAAGACGGGCCCGGTGCGCTCCTTGAGCTCGGTGCAGGCCGCGATCAGCGCCTCCACGTCGTGCCCGTCGATGGGGCCCACGTAGTCGAGCCCGAGGTGGGTGAAGAACTGCTCCACCCGCGCGGCGCTCGTGCCGCGCTCCGCGGCCTTGCGCGCCTCGATCGCCGCCGCGTCTTCGCCGCCGGAGAGCTCGGGAGCGCTGGCCCAAGGGCGCAGCTCCTGCAGCGTCGCGTGCAGCCCGCCGGTGGGGTAGTCGATCGACATGCCGTTGTCGTTGAACACCACCAGGTAGCGCGCCTCGTCGAGCCACCCGGAGTGGTTCAGGGCCTCGAGGGTCATGCCCGACTGCAGGGACGCGTCGCCGACCACGGCGATCGTGTGCTCGTCGCTGCCCTGGGCGTGCTTGGCCCGGGCGATCCCGAGGCCGATCGAGACGGCGGTGCCCGCGTGCCCGGCGAAGGCCGTGTCGTGCTCGCTCTCACCCTTGTGGCAGAACCCGCTCAGCCCGCCGTAGGTGCGCAGGGTCTCGAACGCCTCGCCGCGGCCGGTGAGCAGCTTGTGCGGGTAGCACTGGTGGCTGGTGTCGAACACGATCCGATCGCGGGGCGAGTCGAACACCGTGTGCAGCGCGACGGTCAGCTCGACGACGCCCATGTTGGCGCCAAAGTGCCCGCCCTGGTTCGAGACGACCTCGCAGATCCGGCCGCGCAGCTCCTCGACCAGCGTCGCCCGCTGCGCGGCGTCGAGGCCCTTCAGGTCTCGAGGTCCGTGGATCCGCGGGAGGATAGGGGAACTCATTGGCCACTCCATGTGGGCACCATGATAGGGGGCTGTCGGCGCTTCACCAGCACTACGTGAGGCAGAAGCTCATCGGCGGTCACACAGTACGCCTGATCGAGCGGCGGGCGTTTTTTGGCCCCCGCCCCTGGACTTGCGGCTAGGCCTTGACCCGCTGGACGAAGCGCCCGTCGCGGGTGTCGACCTTCACGCGCTCGCCCTGCTCGAGGTAATCGGGCACCTGGATCTCGAGGCCGGTCTCGAGGGTGGCGATCTTGGTCTTGTTGCCGGAGGTCCCGCCCTTGATCGGGGGCGGGCACTCCGTGACGAGCAGCTCGACGTGCGCCGGGAGCTCGATCCCCAAGACGCGCCCGTCGAGGATCAACGCCTTGGCCTCCATGGACTCGATCATGAACCCCGTCAGCTCACCCAGCTCTTCCCGGGTCAGCGAGAACTGCTCGTAGCTCTCCTGGTCCATGAAGTGCAGGCCCGAGGTGTCGCTGTAGAGGTATTGCACCGGCCGCTGCTCGACCTGGGGCTCGTTGACCTTGTCCGACCCTTTGAAGGTGATGTCCTGGACGTTGCCCGTCTGAGGATTGCGCAGGCGCACCTTGACGAGCATGGAGGCCCCGCGGGCCGAGGGCATTTGTTTGTGCACGTCGAGGACCAGCCAGGGGGACTCGTCGTGTTCGATCCACATGCCACGTTTGAAATCGGTTGCCGAGATCACTGCTCACTCCTGCGGTATCTTAGCCGGCATGAACGGCACCCCGGAAGGTGGGGGGGGCACGAAAACCCTCCCCGTTGTGATCGTGATCGCGCTGCTCGCCGGCGGCGGGTTCTTCGTGTTCCGCGCGGCGCAGCCCCGGCTGGTGGACCAGCTCGCGGTGGCCGAGGAGAACCTGACGACCCGGCAGAAGTTGCTGGAGCAGGGGCCCGCGGCGGTCGACGACCTGATCGAGGTCGCCCAGGACCCCAAGCACCTGGGGCGCGCCGACGCGATCGAGCTCCTCGGCCGAATCGGCGACCTGCGCGCCGTGCCGGTGTTGCTGGCGATCGACGACCCGAACCTGGCCCGCGAGCGGCTCGAGGCCCTGGGCGCGATCCCGGATCCCCGCACCCTGCCGGTGCTGCTCGAGGCCCTGCACAGCAAGCGCGCGGAGCTCTCCTACTCCGCGCTGTTCTGCCTCGTTCAGCGTGACGACGCCCCGATCGACGTCCTCGTGCCCTTCCTCGGCTCGGGGCGCTCCCGGGAGCGCAGCCTCGCCGCCGAGGCCATGGGCAACCGCCGCCACCTGCCCGCGCTCCTGACGCTGATCGAGATGCTCGACGACGAGGAGTCCCAAGTGCGCGAGGCCGCCGCGCGGGCCCTCCTGCAGCTGGGCGACCCCAAGGGCAACGCCGCGGTCGACCGGGCGGTCGAGCGCGGCGCGGTGACCTTCGCCGAGTGATCGTCTTCGCCTGCGACGTCGGTGGCACCCACGCGAGGCTGGCCCTCGTGGAGCTCGAGGGCAAGCCCCGCGTGGTCGCGCGCGAGGTGGTGCGCGTCGTCGACTGGCCCGGTCTGCTCGAGCCCTTGCGCGCGTTCCTCGCCGCCCACCGCGCCGCGCCGCGCCTCGGCTGCGTGGCGCTGGCCGGCACGGTGCGCGATCCACGGCGCGTGCAGGGCCTCAACTTGCCCTGGGCGGTCGACGCCGAGGAGCTCGAGGCCCAGTGCGGCTTCGAGCGGGTGCTGCTGATCAACGACTTCGAGGCGGCCGCGCGCGGGATCGACGCCCTCGGACCAGAGGACCTGCTGCTGCTGCAGGGCCAGCCCAACCCCGAGCGCCCGCGCGCGGTGCTCGGCGCAGGGACGGGGCTCGGGCAAGCGTTCCTCCTGCCGAGCCCAGCGGGCACGCGGGTGGTCCCGACCGAGGGCGGGCACCGCGGGTTCGCGCCGACCACGCCGCTGCAAGACCGCTTGTTGGCGCACCAGCGCGCGATCCACGGGCGGGTCTCCACGGAGCGCGTGCTCTCGGGGCCGGGCCTCGCGGCGATCTACGACTTCCTCCTCAGCGAAGGCCGCCCGGCCTGCCCCACGATCGGCGACGCGACCGACCGGCCCGCCGCCGTGGCGGCCTCCGGGCACGCCACCTGCCAGGAGGCGCTGGGCGTGTTCCTCGAGATCTACGGCGCGGAGGCGGGCAACGTCGCGCTCACCGTGCTCGCGGACGGGGGCGTGTTCTTGGCGGGCGGGATCGCGCCCAAGCTCCTGGCCGACCCCGCGCGCCAGGAGCTCCTCCGCGGCTGGTTCGTGCGTCAGGGCAGGTTTCGCGACTACCTCGAGGGGATCCCCCTGGCGGTGGTCACCGAGCCCAACCTTGGGCTCTTGGGCGCAGCTCTGGCGGTTCATCCGCGCGCCTGAGCGCCCCGCCCCAAAGACGCAAAGCCCTTCCTCCCAATCACTTGCGTTCGATTTTCAGGAGAATCATGGACGAAGCGTGCATGCCGGACTAATATGGTTTTATTGGAAAGCGGCAGAGTTCGGGGACCGGCGCGTCGGAGTGCCCGTCTCCTGACTCCGCCGCGGTCTCATGTACGGCGGGTGCGCGCTGAGCTCCAGACGTGGGCGGCAGATCGAGGTAGCCTGACGTTCGGAGGCTAGCCCCATGCGCGACCTACGCGGTCCCTCGACCTTGTTGCCGCTCCTGCTCCTCCTGGCGTGCCAGTCCGACCCGGACCCGCAGCCCCGAGGCCCTGGCCCCGCGCAGGGGCGCCCGCCCGCCACGCAGCTCGACCTCGGCGACGACCCGCTCGCCGCCGGACCGGTGCTCCTGACCGGCAGCCCAGGCGGCGCCTACTACAAGATCGCCCGGCACCTGGCCGGGGTCGTCGCAGCCCAGGGCGGGTCGCTCGAGGTCCTGCCCACGCGAGGCGCGATCGAGTCCCTCTACCTGCTGGCCTGGGGGCACGGCGACTTCGCGATCGTGCAGGGCGACGTGCTCGAGGCGCCACGGCACCGCGCAGCCCGGGGGGCGGTGGAGATCGTCGGCCCGCTGATCACCGAAGAGCTCCACGCGATCGTGCGCCGCGGCGGCCCGGTCGCGAGCTTCGAGGACCTGAAGGGACGACGCGTCGCCGCCGGGGCGCTCGGTTCGGGGACGGCGATGACCGTGGCCGACGTGCTCCGGGTGGGCGGAATGGGCGACGTGGAGCTGGTGCACCTCGGCCTCCAGCCGGGCCTGGAGGCCCTGCGCGCGGAGCGTGTGGACGCCCTGCTCTACGTCGGCGCGGCGCCGCTCCCGGCCCTGGAAGGGCAGAGCGACCTCGCCTGGCTCTCGGTCTCCGACGCGACCCTGAACGCCTACCCGTGGGAGCAGAGCCCCTACCTCTACGCTGAGCTGACCGCGCCCTACTCCTGGGAGCCTGGGACCGTGGGCACGCTCGCGGTTCCGGCCTACCTCGTCCGCCGCAAGGAGGTCGACCCCAAGGCCCTGCTCGACGCCCTACGCCAGGCCGCCGATCCGCGCTCACCGCACGCCCTGCCCTTGCTCGACGGCGTGCTGGTGGACGAAGAGCCCCCGCCCCCCGCGGAGTTCGGCGCGGTGCCTCCGGCCCCTGTGCGCTCGGTCCTGCGCCTGCTCAGCGGCCCCACGGGCGGCGGCTACGCGGCCTGCGGCCGCGACCTCGGCGGGCTGAGCGCCAAGCTGGAGGTCGTGGAGACCGCGGGGTCGCTGCGCAACCTGATCCTGCTGGCGGCCGCCGAGGCAGACCTCGCGATCGTGCAAGGGGACGTGATCGAGGAGGGGCTGCTCTCCGACGCCACGCGCACCCAGGTCGGCAACCTGCGGCTCGTGCTTCCCCTCTACACGGAGACCCTGCACGTGCTGACGCGGTCGGACTCGGGGCTGACCTCCCTCGACCAACTGCGCGGGCTTCCGGTCGGCGTCGGAGAGACTGGCTCGGGCACTCAGGTGACCGTGCGCAGGCTGCTGCGCGAACACGGCTGGCCCCGCGGATCGCTGCAGGCGCGTGCCGTGGGAGGCTCCCTCGCGTGGGAGGCGCTCCTCGGCGGGCAACTCGACGCCGCGTTCTTCGTGAGCAGCCAGCCGATCGCCCGGGTGACCCAGGCCGCGCGCTTCCTCCCCGTCGAGGGGACGACCGCGATCGAGCCCGCGCACTACCCCTGGCTCGAGGCGCCGGTGCCGGCGCTGGGCGTACAGGCCTTCCTCGTGGCGCGGGCCGACGCCGACCCGAATACGATCCGCGAGCTCGTGGTGGCCTTCTTCCGCCAGCGCGACTCGCTGCTGGGCGCCAACCCCCGCTGGGGCGAGGTCGACCTCGCAGGGCTCAAGGCTTACGCTGGACCGCTGCCGCTCCACCCTGGGCTCCGGCAGGCCTTGGAGAGCGAATTGCGGTAGGAACGCAATCGCACCCGTAGTGCGCGGATTGAACCACCCGAGACCGGAAATGTACTCATATCCGCTTCAACGTGATACGCAAATCCCACGATCACCCACGGATTTTCATTGGAATCGCAGCTTCCATGAAGTCAACTTGTGGGGCGGGTCGGGGGACGGCCCTCACGTCGGACCGGGAACCAAGAGTTGAGCTTATCGATGAAGAAAACCCTGCTTCTGGGCGCCGCGGCGCTCACCACCTGCGGCACATTGTTTTGCTTGCCGGCAGACGGCGATCCGATCGCGGACGTCTTGCCGACCCTCGACTCGCAGGTCTCCTACGAGAACGAGTTCGCGACCTACCAAGACAAGGCGCCCTTCGTGAAGTCGATCAAGTGGGATCACCCGCTGATCAAGGCCGCGGGCGCGGCGTTCGGCATGATCGACGGCGCGCAGACCGGCGTGGTCAAGGAGGGTGGTGCCGTCGTCCGCGAGGCGATGGACAGCAGCAGCGCTGAGGTCACCAAGGTTGGCGCCGGCGAGACGATCAAGATCGTGCGCCCGGTCGGCAACTACTACGCGGTCAACGTCGGCGGCCAGGAGGGCTACGTCAGCATTCGCGACGTGACCCCGAACGTGGGCGGCTCGCGCTCGGCCATGAGCTACGGCGACCACCTGAGCATTTACCGCGGCGACCGGCAGAACGACTGGGGCGGCCGCAGCGGCTACTACGAGTTCCTCTCGGAGTTCCGTGACGCCGAGAGCGCCAAGCGCCAGATCGAGAACGACCGCCGCGAGGTCGAGGGCAAGCACAAGGCCGGCGCCGTGGCCGAGCTGCTCAAGCGCGACTGCGCCCAGTGCCACAGCGGGAGCCAGCAGTCCTTCAGCTTCGAGGTCGGCGACAAGGACGAGGACATCCTCGACGAGGCCAGCAGCTACGCCACGACCTGGGGCGACGACGACGCCAAGAAGCAGTCGGCGATCCTGCGCAAGGCGGTCGGCGACAGCGGCCACGTCGCCAAGCTCACCGAGGGCAGCGCCGACTTCGAGCTCCTGACCGCCTGGGTGCTCGCGGGCGCCCCCGACGACACCCTCACCGACTACCGCTACGGCAAGGAGATCGAGGAGCTCGACGAGAAGCTCGCGCAGATCGAGGAAGCCGACGCCCTGGGCGAGGAGGGCCGCGCGGCCAAGCTCGACCAGACCGACCTCATGGTCGCGCGCGGCAACTACGAGAACTTCATCAAGACCCTCATGGGTGAGTTCCGCGACTACCCCTTCATGATCAAGACCAAGCTCGAGATCATGGGAGAGCACACCCCCGTCAACAAGCCGGGCGAGCAGTTCGACCCGGCCGATCAGGCGTTCCTCTTCGACGGCCTGAGCGGCGACGGCTACAACCGCCTGAAGACGATCATGCGCTCGGTCTACGGTGACCGTCAGGACGCGATGAACCCGAACCCCTCGCGCTTCAACTACGCGTGGAACCAGGTCACCTCGAGCTGCCACCGCGTCGACAACTCGGTCCCTGCCTGGACCCACGCCGAGATGCGCTACATCTACAAGGTCTGGCTCCAGGACCCGCACCACGTGGCCAAGGCTGGTGAGACCCTGCAGTCGATCGCCAGCGACTACAACGTCGACCTGAACGTGCTCAAGGAGATCAACGCCGACGTCACCAGCGTGACGGCGGGCACCAAGATCGACCTCCCCTTCCGCCGTCAGTACGACTACGAGGAGTACGAGGCCGGCCTCAAGAAGTTCATCGAGACCCAGTGCGACCCGAGCCCGACAGGCCCGGACCTCGGTTACTCCTACGACTTCCGCGGCCACAAGAACTGGAAGGCCAACTGGATGGAGTGCAACGCCTTCATTTGGGCGTCGCGCGACGCGGCCCGCGTGCTCATGGCGCAGCAGCGCAAGAAGCTCCCGGCCGATATCTCCTACTACCAGCGCCCGTTCGCGTCGCGCCACATGAGCACGAAGAAGCTCATGGGCGCCTACCTGTTCTATGCCGACAAGGACCACGTGCACATGCGCAAGGCCTCGGAGAGCGGCGGCGGACCTCACCTCTACGTCGACGCCGACTCGACCCCGACCAAGTCGTTCACCGTGGACAACAAGCTCGTCGACGGCGACTCGGCCGACCGCAACGGCGACGGGATCGCGGACTACCGCCTGTTCCCCAACGTCCAGGGCTCGGGCGACCAGGGCCTCGAGTCCCAAGCGCTGCCCTCGAAGCAGGTCTTCGCGCAGGCGCCTGAGACCGGTGCCATGGCGACCCACGACCCGACGGCCTTCATGAACACCCCCGACTGGGGCTTCAACAAGGCGACCACGGTCAACGGCAGCACCCGCGCCAAGCTGGCGGTCAACGGCGTGTTCGACTCCAGCGACAGCGACGAAGAGGCGACCTTCAAGATGCGCATGTCGCGCGTGAACCAGGCGCTCGACCGCCACACCAACTGGGGCCCGACGGCCATGTTCAGCCCCGAGGGCTTCCGCGTGCGCCTGATCGAGGGCCAGAAGGTCCGCGGCGCTTACTCGCCGGTGGTGGCCATGAGCTACGACATCAGCGCGTCGCACAGCTTCGCCGCGGGCAACTACCCCGTGACCCACCCCAAGGATCGCGGCGTGGTGAAGTGGATGTTCATCGTCAAGTTCCGCACGGAGAACTACTACGACGAGCGGAACCTCAAGGCCGGCGAAGAGATCCACTGGGACGACGACTACCTCAACGAGAGCTCGCTCTCGAACGACTGGTACACCGAGCACGCCCTGGACAAGTTCGGTTGGATCCCCGCCCGCGACATGCACACCGCGGCCTACATGGCCGAGGCCACCCGCAGCAGCGGCGGCTTCTTCGGCGGCGGCACCAGCGGCGGCGCCAACTTCGGCCTGATCGACGCGCTGGGCAACCCCAAGTAGCCCAGACCTCGGTCAACGCGAGACGGGCCGCCTTCGGGCGGCCCGTTTCATTGGTTCGCGGCGCGCTGAGGGCTACCCGCCGACGATTCGCTTGTCGTCGCCGAGGAAGATCCCCTTGAGGTTCATCTGCAGCTGCTCGGGCTGATCGGAGATCGCCAACGCGTCGGCCTCGTCGATCAGGCCGTCGCGCACGAGGTTCAACAGGCCGCGGTTGAAGTCTTGCATGCCCTCCTCGCTCCCGCCGCGGATCACCTGCTCGAGCTTCTTGTCTTCGCCGCCCGCGAGCAGCTTCTGCACCGTCGGCGTCGAGAGCAAGATCTCCTGCACGGGGACCAGGGGGTGCTCCTTCGACGTCCCGCGCACCATGCGCTGGCACACGATCGCCTTGAGGTTGAAGCGCAGGGCGCTGCGCACCTGGTTCTCCCGATCGGAGGGGAACATGTCGGTGATCCGACCGATCGTCTGCGCCACGGTGCTGGCGTGCACCGTCCCCAACACGAGGTGCCCGGTCTCGGCCGCGGTCAGGGCGGTCTCGAAGGTCTCGGGGTCGCGCATTTCGCCGATCACGATGATGTCGGGGTCCTGACGCACGACGCTCTTGAGCGCCGCGGCGAAGGAGTCGACGTCGATCCCGACCTCGCGCTGGTTCACGAAGGCCTTGGCGTCGCGGTAGAGGTATTCGATCGGGTCTTCGATCGTGAGGATATGGCAGCGGCGTTGCCCGTTGATGTGCTGCACCAGGCTCGCGATCGTCGTGGACTTCCCGCTCCCGGTGACGCCCGCCACGACGACCAGCCCCTGGCGCAGCCGAGCGATGTGCTCCATGGCGCCGACGTGCAGGTTCAGCGCGGCGAAGGTCGGGATCTCGGTGTTCACCCGCCGGATCGCGAGCGAGAGGGAGCCGCGCTGGCGGAAGGCGTTGATCCGAAAGCGCCCGACCCCGCTCAGGGAGTAGGCGAAGTCGAGGTCTCGCCCGAACTGGACGGCCTCGGCCTGGTCCGGGGTCAGGAGCTCGCCGAGCATGGCCTCGATCCGAGCGCCGTTGAGCGGCTCGGTCTCGAGGTAGCGGATCTTGCCCGAGATCCTGAAGATCGGCGGGTTCCCGGCCTTGAGGTGCAGGTCCGAGGCGGCGTGTTTGCCCATGAGCCGCAGCAGCGGCCCGAGCTGGGGGGCGTCGGCGGGGGCCTCGGGCAAGGGGGGGAGTTGGTCGGACGGGTCGCCCACGGCGGCTCCTGGGGTCGCGGCGGCGCGGAGGCTCCGCCCTGACCCCAGTCTAACCGGGGAGCCGAGGGCGGGTCCGCAGGCTCGGCGCCGCCCCGGCCGGCTGCTCGAAACTCGCGCCGCGCTGAGCTTAGGTGTAGCATGCGGGCCAGAGGTGACGCGTGAAGCTGCCGTTCGTGGTCAGCGGGTTGACGGCGTCGTTGCTCCTGGTGCTCGGGCCGGGCTGCTTCACGACGCACGAGGGCAACCCCTACGTGCGGGTCAAACCCGAGATCCGCACCGAGTCTGCTTCGCTGGAGGGCGATCGCTGGCGCGCGTTCGTGATCGGGCCGCGGCCCACGGGGCGCGTCGACGGCTTCCTGCGCACCGAGGAGCTGGCAGGCTTCGAGCACCACTGGGTCTACAACGAGAAGTTCCAGCTCGTGGGGTGGATCGAGTCGCGTGGCCTCACGATCCGGCGGGACAGCCTCGGCAAGCACCACACCCTGGGGGCGTTCGACCTCGACCGCTCGATCCTCGAGATCCTGCTGCGCGACTCGGAGCAGCAGGTGAAGTTCATGCGCCTCCCCGAGTCGACGTAGGCGAGCGGAGGCGGCGCGAAGTGTCTGGGATCGAACAGCTCGTAAACCGCTGGAACACGCCGGCGGGCCGAACAGCGCTGGAGGAGGTCGTGCGCGACCTCCACGACGGCGGCGGCATGAACATGCCCGCGATCCTCGAGCAAGTCGCGCACACCCAGGAGGTCCCCGAGGGGCTCGACCTGCGCTACGCCCCGCTCGAAGGGCGGCAGCTCGACGAGGTCAACCTCTACGCGGTCGACCTCACGGGGGCCAAGCTCGCGCGGGTGAGCCTGCAGGGCGCGGACCTCCGCGACGGGCACCTCGTGGGGGCGGACCTCTCCGGGGCGCGCCTGGGGGGGTCGTTCTTCACCAACACCGACCTCAGCGGGGCGAACCTGCGCGAAGCGGTCCTCGACGACTGCAGCCTCGACGGCGCGCTGCTCCGGGGAGCCTCGTGCGTGGGCGCGTCGTGCGTGCGGGGCTACTTCGCGGGGGCGATCCTCGACCGCGCAGACATGCGCAAGGTGCGCTTCACCGAGGCAGACCTCACCGACGCCACCGTGGTCGCCACCAAGATCTCGGCGGGTGCCTTCCGCGACGTCGCCGTGCTGCCCCCCGATCGCAGCCGCCTGCTGGTGGAGCTGCCTCCCGGAACCCGGCGGCAGGGAGCCAGCCAGCGCAACATGCGCCGCGGCGGAGGCCAGCGCGTCGCCTCGAGCGGCACCCTGGCCTTGCGGCCCGCGCAGTCGAGGAACCTGGCCCGCGCCCCCAGCGGGAAGACCGTCCGCACCGGCGGCGGGGCTCCCCCCACCTCGACCTCGAACGCCTTCCCCACCGCTGCCCCTGGGCGCGCTCCGAGCAGCGCCTTCAAGAAGCCCAGCCCGCTGCACGACTGGGACCTGGCCATGGCGAAGCTGTTTCCGCTGCGCAAGCGCGTCAAGCGGATCACGATCCAGATCGGAGACTCCGAGCAGGTGATCTTCGAAGGCCCTGCGTGACGCCGACCCCAAGGCAGCTCCAGGCCGCTGGCGCGGAGGGGAATCCCAGGGGCGAGGCGGGCGTTAGGGCGTGAGTCTGGAAGCCCTCGTGATCGTCCTCGCCTACCTCGCGGTCCTGGCGGTGCTCGCCGTGTTCGGCGCCCACCGCCTGCACCTGGTGTGGATCCTGCGTCGCGCCGCCCCCCCCGGGCCGCCGCCGCCGGAGCCGCGGGAGTGGCCCGCGGTGACCGTTCAGCTCCCGGTGTTCAACGAGGCGACCTGCGTCGAGCGCCTGCTCGACGCCGTGGCGCGCTTCGACTACCCGCGGGAGCGCCTGGAGGTCCAGGTGCTCGACGACTCCACCGACGAGACCACCACGCTCCTGCGGGCCCACGTCGCGCGCCTGCGCGCGGGCGGGCTCGACGTCCGCCTGGTCCACCGGAACCACCGCGCCGGATTCAAGGCCGGCGCGCTCGCCGCGGGCCTGCGCCGCGCGCGAGGCGAGCTGATCGCGATCTTCGACGCCGACTTCGTCCCGGACCCCGACTTCCTCCGTCGCACGGTGCCCCACTTCAGCGACCCCGAGGTCGGGCTCGTTCAGGCGCGCTGGGGGCACCTCAACCGCGAGCAGAACCTCCTGACCCGCCTGCAGGCCATGGCCCTCGACGCACACTTTCGCATCGAGCACCACGCGCGCTCCCGCAGCGGGCGGTTCTTCAACTTCAACGGCACCGCGGGCGTGTTCCGCCGCGCCGCGATCGAGGACGCGGGGGGCTGGTCGGCCGACACGATCACCGAAGACCTCGACCTCTCCCTGCGCGCGCAGCTGTGCGGCTGGACCTTTCGCTACCTCGACGAGGTCGTCGTCCCCGCGGAGCTCCCAGCCACGGTCACCGCGCTCCGGGTCCAGCAGCAGCGCTGGACCCGTGGGGGCGCGCAGACCGCCCGCAAGCTGCTCCCCCACGTGTGGCGGGTGCCCGACGTCCCCCTCCGCGCCCGGATCGAAGCGACCTTCCAGCTGGTGCTCGGGGCCGCCTACCCCTGCATGTTCGCCCTCTGCGCCCTGAGCGTCCCGCTGGTGTGGAGCGGCTACCCCCACCCCCTGCTGAGCGCCGTGCAGTGGGCGCTCGTGGGCCTCGCCTCGGGGGCCGTGGCGCTGTTCTACCTCGTGCCCTACCGCGGTTCGCTCCTCGGTGGATCGCTGACCGTGGTCGCGCTCTTCGCCTGCGGTCTGGGCTTGAGCCTCAACAACGGCTGGGCGTTCCTCGCGGGCCTCGGCTCGCGCCGCGCGGCGTTCGTGCGCACCCCGAAGCGAGGCGGCCGCCGCGGCGAGCGCTACCGCGCCTCGCGCGTGCGCTGGGTCGAAGTCGGCGAGCTGCTCGTGGCCGCCTACCTCGCGGTCGGAGTGGCCCACGCGGGCGCGGGCTCCCTCGCGACGCCCCTCCTGGCCCTCGCCTGCGCGGGGTTCGGCGCGCTCGCCTGGGCAACCCTCGCCGGCCGCCGCCAGGCCTGGCTCGCGCGGTCCCCCGAGGCCGCGCCCGCGCCTGACCCGCAGCGGGTCGTGGTGGGCGCCAAGGCGCTCGAAGAGCCCGCGGGCTAGCCCACACGTCGCACCCACGCGCCCTCCCGCGACGTGCCCCAGCCCCACGGCCTTGAACCAGCAAGGCGCGGTCGCTATAGCGTGAGTGGGGTTTTTTCACTCACGACGGAAAGCGGTCTTGGGGGTTGGGTAGTGATCGAGGTTGACGAAGAGGCCCTCTTGGAGGGCTGTAGAAGGGGCGAGAGCGCTGCCTATCAGCGGCTCTACGCCCGTTACTCGGCGCAGGTGTATGCCTTCGCCAGGCGGTTCTTGGGCGACGAGCAGCACGCGGAGGACGTGACGCAAGAGGTCTTCTTGCGCGTGTTTCGCAAGCTCGACAGCTTCCGAGGCGAGGCGAAGTTCTCGACTTGGCTGTTCCGGGTGACCGTGAACAGCTGTCGAAACAAGCGCCGGACCTTGGAGCGGGTGCAGCGATTCGACGCGGAGCGCTTCCAGGGCTCCCGACCTGATCGCGAGCCTCCGCCCGAGCGAACGCTCATGAGCTGGGCCTTGGGGGATCGGATCGGCCAGGCACTCTCCAGGCTGACCGAGGAGCAACGGACGCTCCTCCTGCTCAAGGCGGTCGAAGAGTTGTCGTATCAAGAGATCGGGGTCCTCGTCGGACAGAACGAGAACCAGGTTCGAGGGAAGCTCTACCGGGCGCGCAAGGCGTTCAAGCTCTCCCTCGCGGAGCTCGGCGAAAGCTACGCCGAGCAATCCTCAGCGGGGCGTCTCGCGACCGTGCTAGACTAGGGTCGTGACGCGATAGGAGCTTCCAGCGTGAACTGTTGCGAAGACACCGGGCGGTGGCGGGCCGTGCGCCAAGAGGCGCAGCCGACCGCGCCGCCCACTCCTGAGCGTCTCCCCAGCGAGGCTCTGGAGCAGGACGCGACCGACGCCCTCCTGCGCGAAGGCGCCGGCGAGCCGCCGCGCCGAGTGTGGGACGCGATCGCCTCAGCCTTGCGCGCCGAGGGCAAGATCCGCGACTAGTTCTTAGGGGGCCTCTGGTTTTCAGGGGGCCTCTCCGAGGCCCCCTCGCGCTCGGAGCGAAGCTCCTCCCGCTCACCCCCAACGGGCCGCGGGCGCTGGCTCTTCAGCAGGCCTCTCGTTTTCAGGGCTCTGGTTCCAGGGGGCCTCTGGTTTTC
>JAGQRJ010000101.1 GCA_020425635.1 Planctomycetota bacterium
GCTGGGCGACCGCCTCGCCGACTGGCTGCAGCGTCGCGGGCGCCGGGTGGCGGCGCCCTCAGGCAGCGCCGAGGAGGGCTTCTACCTGCGCCGCGGGTTCCGCCCGGGCGCGCCCCGCGACGGGCTGGCCCTGCTCGACCCGCCGAGCTCCGGGACCCCGGCCCGGGTCGGAGCGTCGGTGTGCCTCGTCGACGTGCGCGGCGGACGGGTGCTCATGGGCCGCCGGCTGCGCGACCCCTGGTCGGGCCGGACCTCGTTCCCCGGCGGCGGGGTCGAGCCGGGGGAGGCTCCGCTCGAGGCCGCGCGCAGGGAGCTGCGCGAAGAGACGGCGCTCACGGCGCCTGCGCGGCCGTGGTTCGAGCGCGTGGTCTACGCGGGAGACGCGCGGCAGGTGCTGCGCGTGCACTGCTTCGTGATCCCCTGCCTGCGGGTCGAGGCCCCGACCCCCAGCGACGAGTTCGCGGGGGAGTGGCTGACCCCCGCCCAGGCGCGGGCGCGCTGCCTGACCCCCAGCGCGGCCTGCGTGCTCGACGCCGTCGCGCGCTGGCGGTGAGCGTCAGCCGCCTGGCCCTCAGGGCTTGGGCGGCGTGAAGCGCACGACCCCCAGGCGCTTGCGGCTGAGGTCGGCCCAGCGATCCTTGCGGCGCTCGCCGTCGGCGGCGGCCGCCTCGCTCGAGCGCTCGTGTGGCGCGGCCTCCAACGCATGCGTCGGCGGCCGCACGAGGTGCACGGCAAACAACTCCACTCCAACCCTCCCCTGGCAGAGTAGCCAGCTAAGTCCTTCGGCGCCCGCGAAAGTTCATGGTGGGAGGGCGCGCGCTGAGGGTTGGAGCACCGGCAAATCCCGGCCACATTGGATACGCTCAGGACGCGGAGGCGGCATGGTGAATCCCAGTGGGCCCGGCGGGCGCTCGATCAGCGACAGGCAAGGCACCCCGATCGGCACAGGCGGTCAGCGCGCGGCGATCGGGCAGGGCCAGCAGCGAGGCCCGGCGATCAACCAGCCGCAGCGCCCGGGACCGCCGGTGCAGCCTCGCCCCACGCCGGTGCAGGTGCAGCCCCAGCAGGTGCACGCGCAGCAGGTGCACGCGCAGCAGGTGCACGCGCAGCAGGTGCACGCCCAGCAGATGCACGCCCAGCAACAGGCCCAGCAGCGGGCCCAGGTCGCGCCGGCTCAGCCCCAGGGCTCGGTCACCGGCGGGCTCAAGCCGGGCATGGCCAACCCCAACGACCCGAACCTCAAGCCCCTCGAGCGCCTGTTCGCGCTGATGGCGCAGTACGACTCCTCCGACCTGCACCTCAAGGCCGGCTGCCCCCCGGTCATGCGCGTGCGCGGAGAGATGCGCCCGCTGCAGCTGGGGCGGCTGAGCTCCGACGACATTTACGAGATGCTCAAGACGATCACCACCGCGGAGCAGATCAAGAGCTACGACGAGACCGGCGACCTGGACTTCGCGTTCATGCTCCCCGACCAGGCGCGCTCGCGCTTCCGGCTCAACGTGTTCCGCGACAAGCGCGCCAACGCGCTGGTCGCGCGGCGGATCAACAACGACATTCCGAGCTTCGAGGACCTCAACCTGCCGGGCGAGTCGCTGCGCAAGATCATGGAGGCCGAGGACGGGCTGATCGTGCTCGCGGGGGTCACCGGGTCGGGCAAGTCGACCACGATCGCGTCCATGATCGACTGGATCAACGAGAACCACGCCAAGCACATCGTCACGGTCGAGGACCCGATCGAGTTCGAGTTCACCAACAAGCGCTCGTTCATTTCGCAGCGCGAGATCGGCGTCGACTGCGTCGACTTCAAGGCCGCGATCCGGACCCTCGTGCGCCAGGACCCGGACGTGATCCTGATCGGCGAAATGCGCGACCAGGAGACCTTCGAGTTCGGCTTGACCGCGGCCGAGACGGGGCACCTGGTGTTCGGCACCTTGCACGCCGGCACCGTGTCGCAGTCGATCGGCCGAATCCTGGGCCTGTTCCCCCCGGACAAGCACCACGTGCTGCGCCAGGGCCTGCAGTTCAACCTGCGCTCGATCATTTGCCAGAAGCTCGTGCCCTCGCCGGTCCGCGGTCGGCAGCCGATCAACGAGATCCTGATCGCCTCGCCGATCGTGAAGAAGATCCTGGCCGAGGGCGCGGACAAGAAGCTCAACGCGGTCATGATGGGCGGCCGCGAGGACGGCATGATGACCTTCGACCAGTGCCTGCTCGGGCACTGCAAGGCCGGGGTGATCGAGGTCGACATGGCGCTGAAGTACGCGACCAACCCCGACCAGTTCAAGCTCCGCGTGCAGGGGATCGAGCTCGGCGGCTCCAGCGGCGGAATCATCGGCTAACTCGGTGTCCGTCGCCGCCGCACCCGCGTCGGTGCAGCCCCCGCCCGCCGCGCTCGTGGCCCTCGGCGCCCTGGGGGTGCTCGCGACCGCGGCGGCCGCGACGGCGCTCCCGCTGCTCGTCTACAGCGTGAGCCTGGCCGCCTTCGGCCTGGCCCACGTGCTGGCCGAGCTGCGCTACGTGGACACCCGCTTTGGAGCCCGGATCGCGGGCCGCCTGCGCGGGAGCCTGGTCGCGCTCCTGGTCGGCGTGTTCGCCCTGCGCGCGCTGGCCGTGGTGGGCGTGCAGCTGCCCCACGCCAAGCTGCTCGAGCTGGGGCTCGTGGTCGCGCTCTGCGCGACGGTGCTTCCGGCGCTGCTCGCGCGCAGCCGCGCGCTGGGCGCGCTCTCGGGGCTGGTCGTGGTCGGCTTCGCCGCCCTGGCCTGGCGCTGGCCGCTCGAGACCCTGTTCGTGCTGACCTTCACCCACAACCTGACCCCGGTCGGCTTCGTGGCCGAGCGCCTGCGCGGCCGGCAGCGCGCGCTGGCCCTCGTCGCCTGCGCGGCGGTCTTCGGCTTGATCCCGCTCTCGATCGCCTCGGGGCTCCCGCTGCGCCTGCTCGAGGCCTGGGGCGCGGCGCGCCCGGAGGCGAGCGTGCTGCCCACGGTCACCGACCTCGGCGCGCACCTGGGGGCGTTCCTCCCCCAGTCGCTGCAGCGCGACCCCGAGCGCACGCTCTCGCTGTTCGCCGCGGCGGCCTACCTGCAGTGCATGCACTACGCCGCGGTGCTGCACGTGCTGCCCGGCTTCGACGCCGAGGGCGGCTGGAGCGGGCCCCAGAACCTCCTGCCCTGGCCCACCCGCGGGCGGTTCACCGTCGCGCTCGTGGGCGCTGGCGCGCTGCTCGCCGTGTTCTTTTGGGTCGACTTCGCCGGGGCGCGCCGGGGCTACGGCACCCTCGCGGCGGTGCACGCCTGGGTCGAGCTCCCGCTGCTGCTGCTCGCGCTCGGGGTGCCGGCGGAGCCGGCGGCCCCCCCGGTGAGCGCCTAGTGCTCGGGGTCTGGGTCAAGTATTTCGCGCTGACCCTCGCGATCGAGCTCCCGATCGCCGCCGCGTTGGCGCCCGCGAGCGACCGCGGCCGCGCGGTGCTCGCCGCCGCGCTGGCGAGCCTCACCACCCACCCGCTGCTCACGGCCGCGCTGTTCACCTACGCTCCGCCCCTGGGGGTCGTGGTGCTGCTCGAGGTCGCGATCGCGCTGCTGGAGGGCGCGGCGCTGCGCTTCGCCGTGCCGCTCACCTGGGGGCGCGCGCTGACCGTGTCGGGGGTCATGAACGCGGCGTCGGCGCTCAGCTCACCGCTGTGGTGGTGGGTGTTTGGGTAGGCTGGGGGCAAGAGGGGGTCGCATGCCGCGAGTGAGTCGAGTGCTGTGTGGGCTGTTCCTGATCCTCGGATCCGCCGCCGCGGACATCGTGTCCGACCCGCCACCCGCCCCGGCGGCTCCCGAGCCGAGCGGACTCAGCGCCGAGGTCTTGATCCTGATCTCGCTGGTGGGTGCGATCGGCGTGGCTGCGCTGGCGATCGTGCGGCGCGCGCGGTCGACCGCCGCGGCCGAGGCCGAGTAGCGCGCGACGGCGCGCGACGCGGTGGTATCCTGGGGCTCCAGGAGGATCCCATGCTGCGCGCTGCTGCCCTGTTCGCTTGCTTGAGCCTGCTCGCCGGAGCGGCCGGGGCCGACGTCGCCCCCGACTACCCCGAGACCCTCAACCGCTACCGCTTCGAGCTCGCGGCGGCCGAGGGCTTCGACGCGGAGGGCGCGCAGCTCGTGCTCGTGACCAAGGTCATTAGCCGCGGCGACGACGAGGCCAAGGCGCGCTACACGATCCAGCGGATCGGCGAAGACGCGATCGGCGTCGAGCGCTGGCACTGGTCGCACGAGCACCACTCGAAGACGCTGCTCCTCGTGCGCGGCGAGCTGCCCGCCAAGCTCGACAAGGCCTGGCTCGACGGCGCCACCCCCCTCGCCAAGCTCGACCTGAGCGAGCAGCTCCCCTCCCAGGAGCGCGCCAAGGACGACAACGAAGACTACGAGCAGCAGGTCTACACCGTGGTCGTGACCCCCAAGCTCACCGGCGACGCCCTCGCGCTGAGCGCGAAGAAGACCGCGGTCAGCCGCATGGACAAGGACGGCAAGGTGCTCTCGACCGAGGCCCTCGGCGGCAAGGAGACCGGGAGCGTGCTCCCGGACGCGCGCAGCCGCGGCGTGCTCGGCCTGGGCGCGCTGCTGGGGCTCCTGGGGCTGGGCGGGCTGACCCTCACCCGCCGCAAGACCGACCGCGCCGCCGCCTAGTCGCGCGTGCCCGTCCCTGCCGCGTTCCTCGACCGCGACGGTGTGATCAACCACCGGATCCCGGGCGACACCTACGTCACCTGCCCGGCGGAGCTCGAGATCCTGCCGCACGTGCCGGAGGCGATCCGGACCCTGCGCGCCCGCGGCTACCGGATCGTGGTCTTCACCAACCAGCGCGGCGTGGCCCGGGGCTTCCTCTCGTTGGAGGACCTGAGCGAGGTCCACGCCAAGCTCGAGGCGGAGCTGTCGCAGGCGGGGGCCCCGATCGACGCGCTCTATTTTTGCCCCCACGACAACGACGACGGCTGCGCCTGCCGCAAGCCGCGCCCGGGCATGCTGCTCGACGCGGCGCGCGAGCACGACCTCGACCTCGCGCGCTCGGTGCTCGTGGGCGACACCCCCCGCGACCTCGAGGCCGGCCGGGCCGCGGGGGTCGGCGCCTGCTTCCTGATCGAGAGCGACAGCGACCTGCGCCAGGTCCTCGACCGGGTGCCGACCGTCGCTCGCGGGCCGCGCTCGCTCGGCTAAGCGGTTCGCTGGCCAAGCATTAGACGCAACGCGTCAACTGGGAAAGCTGCGACGTTTTCCCAGATTCAGGGGAAAGCGGGGGCTGCAACCGCTGCGAGTTCGGGGTTTACGCGTGACCCCCGTGGCCCCAAATCTGCACGGCGAGGGCCGAGAGAGTCTTGCGATGAACCGAGTACGCCCTTGGGTGGGGCTCGCGGTCTTGCTGAGCGTCGGGTGCAGCGGCGGCAGCAGCAGCCGGACCCCCGCGAGCGCGGTGGCCCCCGCGACGTCTGCGACCCCGAGCGCGCCCGCCTCCGCCGCCCCGAGCAACGCGCCGCGGGTCGTGCTCCAGCTCGACCCGGCCCTGGCGCCGGAGGTCGCCGCGCGCCTCGAGGCGCTGATCCGCGGGAGCGCGACGCGCCCCGTCGAGGTCGTGAGCGCGCAGACCCTGCCCAGCGTGGTCCCGGGATCGCTCGTGATCGGGATCGGCGCCACCGCCGCGACCCAGGCCCTGATCGGGACCAACGAGGTCGCGCAGCTCCCGGCCGAGGGCTACCTGCTGCGGAGCGACGACCGCCAGGGGTCGCGCTGGATCGCGGCCGTCGGCGAGGCCGGGCACCCGATCGCCACGCTCTACGGCGCCTACGCCTTGCTCGAGGACCTCGGCTTCGGCTTCCTGCACCCGCTGCAGCCGGTGACGCCCCAGGGCGGGCTGCGGGCCCAGGCGCCGATCGACCGCAGCGAGGCCCCGCACTGGCCGACCCGCGGCTGGCACGTGCACACCATGCACCCCCTCGAGCTGACCCACGTGCTCAACGGCTGGGGCCCCGGCGGGACGAACGACGACGCGGGCTGGCGCGCGCTGCTCCCCGAGTGGGAGCGCTTCTGCGAGTGGGCCGTCGCCAACGGGCAGAACGAGGTCGAGTGGGTCCTGCTCTACAGCCAGTCGTGGGCGGCCTTCGCGGAGAGCCCCGAGCGCCAGGCGCGGCTGGCCGAGCTGGTCCGCCTCGGCCACGCCTACGGGCTGAAGGTCGGGGTCGACGCGCCCCTGGCGCTGCGCCAGCAGCACGCGTTCACCCTCGTGCGCACCACCGGCCCCCTCCCCGACGAGGTCGCCCAGATCGAGGCGCGCCTCGACTACCTGCTCGCGGCGGGCTTCGACTTCGTCGCCACCGAGCTCGGCTTCAGCGAGTTCACCCGCCCCGACGACCGCAAGCAGCTCGCCTGGCTCGACGCCTTCAGCGCGCACCTGCAGTCGAAGGGCAAGGAGGGCCTGGCCAAGATCCACGTCTCCCAGGGTCAGCTCGCGCCGAACTTCCCCGACCCCGCCACCGGGCAGCCGATCAACTTCAACTTCCTCCCGCAGTTCGCCGACCCCTCCCTGGGCGTGATGCCGCACACCGTGCAGCACTACGCCATGGACGACCCCGCGCCGACCTACGGCAACACCGACTTCACCTACATGCGCGACTTCATGTATGCGCAGGCCGGCAAGCGCAAGACGCTCTGGCACCCCGAGACCGCCTACTGGGTGAGCTTCGACATCGACGTCCCGCTCTTCCTCCCGGTCTACGCCGAGCGGCGGCTCTACGACCTGCGCCAGATCGACGCCGCCGAGCGCGCGGGCCAGGTCGGCCAGGGCGCCCAGGCCGGGAGCCGGATCGACGGGCAAATGGTGTTCTCCAGCGGCTGGGAGTGGGGCTACTGGCTCAACGACGTGATCACGGCGCGCGCGGCGTGGTCGCCCGAGGACCCGCAGCTGACCCTCGAGCAGGCCTACGCCGCCGCCCTCGAGCGCGCCCTGCGCTGCTTCGGCCCCGCGGCGCGCCCGCTGGCCCAGGCGCTGGTCGAGGTCTCCCGCGAGCAGCGCGAGATCCTGATCGAGGGCAAGGTCCGCGGCCAGGCGCCGAGCAGCGTGCTCCGCCGCAACGGCCAGGCCTACGTGCAAGGCTGGGAGACCTGGGACGAGGTCATGAAGAGCGCCAGCTTGGTCCCCGGGGTGAACCCCGCGCTGACCCAGCCCGACAAGATCGGCTTGATCGACGTCCGCCGGCCGGCGTTCCTCGGCGGCATGGACTACGGCGACTTCACCCGCGACGTGAAGCCGCTGCTGCACCACATGGCCTGGCGCTTCGGAGAGCACGTCGCGCAGCTCAGCGCGATCGCGCCCTTGGCCACCCCCGAGACCCAGGGGCTGTTCGCGGAGCTGATCGATGGGGCGACGATGAACGCGCTGCGCGCGCGTCAGGTCTACGCGCTCTACGACTACGCGACCACCAAGTTTCGCCAGCCCGACAGCTGGCGCCAGGCGCGCCTGCAGATCGCGCGGGACGCCCTCGACGCGGCCCAGGCCGTGGTCGTTCGGCGCGAGACCCACTACCGGGTGAACGCCGACCGGATCGCGGGCTGGGGCGACAACCCCACGAGCTACGAGTTCGGCTACCTCTGGACGGCGCGTCGGCTGCACTTCTGGTGGCGCGACGAGGGCAAGGCGGTGCGCCTGCCGCTGAGCCCGGCCTACATGAACCACATCGACCCCCTCGACACGGCCTTCGGCGAGGGCAGCTTCACCAACGTCGGCCAGGCGCTGCGCCAGGCCGCGGCCAACCTCGGCCTGGGCGCGATCGGGAACCTGTTCGACGCCCCGCCCAGCGAACCGACCTACCCGCCCCCGGGAGTCCGCTAACGCTCAGGGGCGCGGATTCGGCTTCGGACTCGGACTCGGACTCGGCGTGTTTTCAGGGGGCCTCTCCGAGGCCCCCTCGCCCTCGCAAGTGAATTGCTCGGGCTCACCCCCAACGGGCCGCAGGCGCTGCGTCTCGGTCTCGGCGTCGGCGTCGGACTCGGACTCGGACTCGGA
>JAGQRJ010000667.1 GCA_020425635.1 Planctomycetota bacterium
CCCCACCCCACAAGCTCGCAGCCGGGATCCCGCTCACCCTCAGCGAGCTCTGCGTGCACGCGCTGGCCAAAGACCCTCGCGCGCGGCCCGCCGGAGCGGCAGAGTTCGCCGCGCTGCTCTCGGCAGCGCGCCCCCCGCGAGCGTTCTCTTGGGCGGTGATCGCGCCCGCGCTGCTCGCACTAAGCGCGCTGCTCGCGCTGGGGGTCGTGGCCTGGCAGCAGCGCCGCGCACCCGCGCTCCCTCCTGCGGCGACGCCCGCGGACCCTCCTCGGACGCCCGTCCCGGGTCCGACCCCGTTGGCCCTCGCGCGCGCAGGGCTCCTCAGCGCCGCCTGGGCCGCCTGGGCCCTGGAGGAGCCCCACGACGCGTCATGGACGAAGCGCGGCGAGCTGCTGCTCCTCGCCGGAGCCACGCCGAGCGCCCCCGAGCTCGAGGCGCTGGACCTGGACCCAAGCACCTCCTCCGAGTGGTTGGTCTTCCTCGCCGCGCGAGACATGCTCTCGCCGCGCGACGTGAAGCACTTCCCGGGACGAGCCGCGCAGCATTGGGACTACGTGTGCGCCGCGCAGCGCCTGCACTTCGCGCCGAGCGACCTGCGCCTGTCGTTCGTCTCGCTCGACCCCGCCCCGCGAATCGCGCGAATCGCCAACCAGCTCGAGCGGGACGCGCAGACCCTGCTCGCCATGGCGCGGCGTGCCCGATTCGAGTTCGAGGTCGACGCTCCCGCCCAGGCCGCGCTGCTCGATCTGCTGATCATGCCCCTGGCGGAGATCGCGATCTACCGCGCACGGCGCCTGGACGACGACCCCCGGATCCCGTTCGATCGATCGTACCGGGTCGAGACCGTCCTCGAGGTGCGCGAGTCCCTCCCTCCCGGCAGCGGTCGCGACGCCCTCGAGGTCGCCGCGATCGCGCTGCCCAAGATCCGCGGCTTCGAGCGCGACCGCGGCATCACCGAGCGCCGCCCCCACGCCCGAGCCTTCGTGCGCGCCATGCAGCCGCTGTGCTTCGAGCGCCTGAACCGGCTGTCGGTGCAAATCCGGGTGTGGTGCATGTGGTGGCTGCTGGAGTGCAGGAAGTTCGGGGTCGAGCTGCCCCACGCCGACCTCGAACACGAGATCCGCCTGCTGTTCGCCGACATGGACTCCGTGACCTGGCAGACCCCGAGCCTCGACGGACGCCGCTACCTCGAAGAAGACGAGGTCTACCTGCACGGGGCGACGTTCCTGCTCTGCGCGACCTACCCCCGTGAGCCGACCGAACCCTGGCCCGACTTCACGGACCTGCTCGAGTTCGCCAAGCGGACGATCCACACGCAGGCGCACACCTCCGACCTGCTCGCGATCGGGACCATCGTGCTGGCCCAGGGCGACGTCGAGGCTGCCGAGGACCTCCTCGCCGACCTCGACCCCGGCGCGGAGCACTCCAGGCAGTCCCTCCTGCGGGCGGCGTGCTTCTTGCAGCGCGCGCGTTGGAGCGGCGACGCGAAGGCGCGCGAGGCGCTCCTAACGCGCGCTGAAGCGAAGCTCACGTCCCTGAAGCTCGACGACTGGGACCGGCCCTACTGGGCCGCCTGGATCGACTTGCTCCTCCAGCGCGGCGCAGACCCGGCCACGCAGACGGAGGCCGAGGCGCGCTGGACCGGCGCTGAGCCCGGGGCGTTGGGGCCCGTGCCCTACCTGCTGTTCGACCCCGAGCGCTTGCACTTCCTCCCCGACCGCGGAGGGGGGCCGCTCCCGTTCCCCCCTCCCCGCTGAACCACCCCGCGGCCTCGCGCCACGCAGCCCGAGGGAGTAGACCAAGGGGGTGAGCGACGCCCCCGGAATCCCCCTGCGCCTGAGCCCCACGCCGGGCGACCCCGGCGTGTGGATCCCCGGCCCGCGGGCCGAGGTCGGAGTCGCCTCGGACGGCACCGTGCACGCGGGTGCGACCCTGCCCCCCGGGGTGCGTCCCTGGCTCAGCCTGGTCTGGACCCCACAAGGCTACGCGGTGCGAACCCACTCAGAGACCCTCTGCGAGGGCCGCCCCCTGCCCTCGCCCGCGACCGTCGCCCCGGGCCAGACCCTCGCCGCCGGCGCGGCACGGGTGCAACTCCTCGCCGCCTCACCCCCTGGCCCCCCGAGACAGTTCACCCCCCCTCCGTCGCGCGAGACCCCCTCCCCGAAGCAAGCGACGCCGCCCAGTCCCGCCGCGCCTCCCCTGTCGGCCACGATCGAGCTCCCCGCGTGCGGGACCTTCTTCGGCCCCTATCGCCTCGACGCGATCCTCGGCCAGGGCGGACACGGTGTGGTCTACCGCGCGTGGGACGCGCGGCTTCAGCGCCCGGTCGCGCTCAAGGTGCTCCTGCGGGGGACGGCTCGCGCGCGCGAGCGCTTCCTGCGCGAGGCGCGCGCGCTGGCCGCGTTGCACCACCCCGCGATCGTGAAGGTCCACGACCTCGGGGAGCAGGACGGGCTCGCCTTCGTGGTCACCGAGTTCATCGAGGGACAGAGCCTCGAAGAACGCGGGGTCGAGGTCAGCGACCCCCGCGCCGCTGCAGCCTTGATCCGTGACGTGGCCCTCGCAGCACACCACGCGCACTCCCAGCAGATCGTGCACCGGGACATCAAGCCCTCCAACGTGCTGATCGACCGCGCAGGGAGCGCGTTCCTCGTAGACTTCGGGATCGCCTCGCTCCAAGCAACGGGCAGCGACCCCGGCCTCACCGCCGCCGGCGCGCCGATCGGCACCCCGGAGTTCATGGCCCCGGAACAGGCAAGGGGTCGGGCCGACCCACGCAGCGACGTCTTCGGCCTCGGCGCGACCTTGCTCTGGGTGCTCACCGGACACGCCCCTGGCTCAGGTCAGGGCTGGAAGGACCTCCCCGCCACCCGCGCGCTGCCAAGCGAGCTGCGCGCCCTACTGAGCGGGGCGCTCGCGCTCGTCCCCGAGAAGCGGACCCCCGACGCCGCCGCGCTGGCCGCCGCGCTGGACGCAGTCAGCCGCGGCGAGCCGAGCCGGCGCAGACGCGCGCTGCTCGCGCTCGCCGCGCTCACGGTCGCTGCGCTCTGCGCGGGCGGGGTCGCCTTCGCCGCGCGAGGGCCGAGCGCAGACCCTGCCAGCGCCGAGGGCGCTGACGTCCCGGCTCCAGCGGACGAGCTCGCGGCGCTCGAAGCCCGCGCCGCCGAGCTCGAGTGGCCCGAGACCCAGCCACAGCTCGAGCGGTTGGCCGGGGCGCTCCGGGCCGAGCCCGCGCTGCTCGCGCGAGTCGAAGCGCTGCGCGACACCCTGCACTGGCGCGACCTTCGGGACCGCATGCTGCACCTCGACCGCGAGGCCGCCCCGCTGAACGAGGTCCTGGAGGCGTTGAGCCAGGCCCAGGCCCTGCGCCCCGACGAGGCCGAGGCGGGTCCGCGAGCTCAGCTCGCCTTGCTCCTGCGCCGCGGCGCAGGAGCTGAAGCCCTGCGCTTGATCGAGTCGCTCGAGCCTACCCCGTGGACCCGCTGGGCGACCCTCCAGGCCTTGGCTCTCCGGGGTGACCTCGAGGGCGCCCTCGCGGTCTGCGAGCGACTTCGCGCTGACCCCGAGCCGTGGCCTGCGGTCGCTCGCGGAGCGCGCGCGGACCTGCTCGGGGTGGGAGAGCTCGCCGTCGAGGCGGCCGAGGAAGCCCTCGCGGCCGACCCAGACGCGGTCCCCGCGCTGCACCTCCTGGCGCGCGGGGCGCTGGCCTGCGGCGATCCCGCGCGAACCCTCGAGCTCGTCGCAAAGCTCGCAGATCCCCGCGATCCGCGCCCAGAGTTGCTGCGCGCGCTGGCCCTGCGCCGGGACACCAAGGTCTCGGCGCGTCGCACGTGCCTCGCGCGCGCGGCCCAGCTCTGGGCCGAGCGGGCACCGCTCGAGCTCGCGCTGCTGCGCTTGGAGCTCGAACTCGAGGCTGGCGGAGACGTCGCCGGCGCCGCCGAGGTCCTGCGAACCTCGCGCGATCCGCGCGCGCTCCTGCTGCGCGGCGCAGCCCTCGCCGAGGAGGACCCCCCGACGGCCCGCCAACTCTGGGCGCAGGCCTACGCCAGCGACGCGTTCGCGGTCGAAGGCGCCCTCGAGGCGACCCCGTGGCTCCCTGCCGCTACGATCCGCGAGGCAGGTGGGGTATCCGCGCCTCGGCGCGCGGTCCTCGCTGCCGGCTCCCTCCCGCGCTACGGCGAGGTTGCCGCCGCCGGACCGAGTCTGCGGCGCGCCCTGGAGCTGGCCGCCCGCGGCGCGTCCTGGGCGGAGGTCGAGGCGGCGCTGACCGAGTCCCTGAGTGCCGCGCCCCTGGACCCCGGCGTCGCGCGCTGTGTGGCCGAACTCCAGGTCGGACGTGATCGCTACGCGAGCGCGTCCGACGCGATCGAGCGCGCGCTGGAGCTCGGCGCCGACCGCGGCTGGGCAGCCTACCTCCACGCCGAGCTCGCCAACCGGCGCGGGAGGGTCGCGCGCTCGATCCAGCGCTTCGAGCAGCTCGCTGCCAGCGGCAAGGAGCCTTGGCGCGGCCTCGCCGCAGCCGAAGCCGCGTGGCTACGCGGCGACCCACAGACCGCCGACGCGGGGTTTCGACGCGTGCTCGCGGACTCCCCCGACGACCGGCGCGCGCTGCTCGGACGCGCGGTGTGCGCCGTGCTCCTCGGCGAGTTCGGCCGCGCGCAGGCGCTCAGCGACGCTCTGCTCGCCGCAAGCGGCGCCTGTGACACGCGCGCGCTCATGGTTCGCGCGCTCGCAGACACCCAACGCCTCACTGCGGAGGCGCCCCTCGACGCGAGGCTGGCCGCCCTCGGTCGCTTCGAGCAGCTGCGCCGACTCAGCGCAGGGAGCTCGCCTCGCCAAATCGCGGCGCGGGTCGCGCTCGCTCACGCTGACACGCGCCCTTGGGCCGAACGCTTGCTCAATGAAGCGCGCGCCTACGAGCCCGAGCGCGCGCCCACCTGGGTGCTCCTCGGAAGGCTCGAGCTCGCTCGCCCCGAACCGGCGCAAGCTCGAGTGCTCGCCTTCTGGCGGGAGGCGCAGGCCCTCGACCCCGACCTCGTCCTCGAGCCCGCCTTCGCCCACGCGTATCGCGAGGCCTTCGGCGAGGCTCCCGACCTCCGCGCCCAGTAGCCCGCGCTCAACGCGCCTCCCCGAGCAATCGCAAGAAGTCTTCGTCGTCGCGCAGCGCGTCGAAGGCGGCCTCGTTCTTGACCCGATCGAAGGCGCGAAAGCCCAGCTCGAGCGCCCGCTGGAAGTGCTGCAGGGCCCGGGCCCGGAACCCCTCCCGCTGCTCTTCAGCCGCCCCGGCGTCGCTCAGGCGCTGCGCCCAGAGCAGGGCCTGGAGGTAGTGGCTGAGCGCAGAGCCCGGGTCGAGCTCGAGCGCGGCCTGGTAGTCGGCGAGCGCCTTCGCGTAGCCGGCCTGAACCTCCTCGGGG
>JAGQRJ010000668.1 GCA_020425635.1 Planctomycetota bacterium
CCCGACGAGGGCGAGCTGCTGCGCGCGGTGTGCGAGGCCGCCCCGCAGGCGATCCCCGTGCAGCCCGGGCCCTTGCGCCCGGCCGCCTGGCTCCTGGGCACGGCCCGGGTCGTGCTCGCCAACGACGGGCAGTGGGCGCACCTCGCCGCGGCCCAGGGCGCGCCCGTGCTGAGCCTGTTCGGCGGGAGCAACCCCAAGCGAGTCCGCCCGCTGGGCGCGCGCTGCGCGCTGCTGCGCTGCGCCTGCCCCTACCGCCCGGAGGGCGGGGAGGCGCGCTGCCGCGGCGCCGCCGAGCCGGCGTGCACGGACGTGTGCTGGAGCGCGCTGCCCCCCGAGCGCGTGGCGGAAGCCCTGCGCAGCGACCTCGGCTGAGCTACTGCCCCGCCCCGCTGAGCGCGCTGGTCAGCCCCGCCGTCGCCGGGCCGCCGGGGAGCACCGCGGGCTGCGCGTAGTCGAGGCGCTTGCTGCGCATGCGCCCCGCCTGGCTGCCGTCGAGGGTCGTGACGTCGACCGACCAGCCGAAGACCCGCCGCTTCGAGACCCACACCTCGTCGCCGGGCTGGACCTCACCCACGGTGCGCCAGCCACGCTTGAGCTTGGCGTCCGCGGAGACGGTGGCCTTGATCCGCTCGGCGTAGAGGCGCGGCGCGCGATACAGGCGGCGGCCCCCGCCGTCGTACCACTTGCGCGGCGGGGTGAAGCCGGTGTTCGAGAAGTACCAGCCCTCGACCTCGACGCGGGTGTCTCGCTCGAGCCCAGCGAGGACCTTCGCCGCGGGGCCAAAGCACGACAGGTGCCCCAGCTCCTCGGCGACGAGCGCGCCCGGAGACCACATGCGCCCGCGCACCGTGCGCTGCACCGGCATGAGCAGGTCCTGGACCCCGAGCTCGCCCTGGGCGTTGGTCGCGCCCTTGAACTGCACGTATTCCTTGGCGAAGCGCCCGAGGAGCGCGCTCGCCGCGGCGTCGAGCGGGACGCGCTCGTGGGTCTCGCGCCCGGTGCGCAGCTCGAGCGCGAACTGCCCGTCCTTGCCCACGACCTTCCCCGTGTAGAGGCCGTCGCTGGGGTTCGGCGACTGGGTGATCAGCACCCAGGCCCCGAGCGGATCCTGCGAGGTCATGACGTGCAGGTTGCCGAGCCCCGCCCGCCCCGCCCGCTCGACGCGCAGCGGCGCAGACCACGGCTGGGCTGGGCCGACCGGGACCTGGCGCCCGAGCGCTTGGATCGTGAGGTAGCGCCCGCTGAGGGTCGCGCGCAGCTCGGTGAACTCGACCCCCGGCGCCCCGGGCCCGCTCACGTCGAGGGCCAGGGTCTCGTCGGTGCCGATCGTCTGCGGGAGCCGGTAGCGCGCGACCTCGAGGTAGATCTGGGCGTCGCTCGCGGCCAGGCGCTTGCGCACGCCGTCGAGGACCTCCTCGATCGGCTTCAGCGCGGGGTCGTGGCCGCCGAAGTGGCCCGCGGTGCCCTCGCTGCGCACGGTCGGCCGCCCGTCGGCGAAGGCGATCTCGAACTCGAGGTCTGGGCCGCTGTAGCCCCCCCAGAGCTGACTGGGCACCTGCAGCAGCCCCGGCGCGCGCAGCGCGGCCTCGAGGTCCGCGCGCTCGGCCGCCGTCAGCCGACCCCGGAGCGGCGCGGCAGGAGGCCCTATGCGCACGGCTCCCGGGTCGTAGTCGGTGCGCAGCTCGGCCGCGCCGGAGCCGTCGACCTCGAGCACCGAGCGCGCGCCGCGCGAACGCGCGACGTGGCTCCACGTGATCTTGGAAAGCGAAGATTGCTGAGCCCAGGCGGTCGACGCCGCGAGGAACGCGATCAGCCCGAAGGCGAGGGTCTTGGTGGAGAGCATGGTGAATCCTTTGTTGCCCCGTCCGAGTGCAAGCCCCGCGCCAGGGGCGGGCGCTTCGATTCGTTGCCACAAGTCGTGCGCAGGAAAGCTCCGCGGCGGCGAGCGTGCGCCCTCCGCGCGGCGTCGTCGATTTCACACCCCCCTCGCGGGCGGCTTCCCTCGCGCCGCTGACGCACCCGCGTGAGACCGCTGGGCACCCGCAGGCGACCTGCTCTCGGGCGTGCCTGGCGCCACGCCCGCCGCCATACTCGGGCGTGCCCAGCCCCCACCCCCTCGACGAGGAAGACACGCACCTCGCGCGCCGCCTGCACGCCGCCGGCCGCGTGCCGCTCGAGCAGTTGAGCCCGCTCTTGAACCGCGCGCGCTCGCAGCGGGCGCAGGACCCCGAGGCCTCCCTGGGCCGACTCCTCGTCAACTCGGGCTTGATCTCGGGCGACGAGCTCGAGCACCTCCTGCACCAGGACCCGGCCCTCGACGAGCGCACCCTCGTCGCCGAGCGGCCCGGCGCCGCGCCCGAGGCGCCCCCGCACTGGCACCCGGGCGCGCGCGTCGCCGGCTACGTGCTCGAGGCCGAGCTGGGGCGAGGCGGCATGGGCGTGGTCATGCGCGCCAGGCACCTGGGGACCGGGCGCCTCGTCGCGCTCAAGGGCCTGCTCTACGACGACCTCGACGGGATCGAGCGCTTCACCCGCGAGGTCACCGCGCAGGCCGCCGCGGACGACCACCCCAACGTGGTCCGCGTCTACGAGGCCGGGCAGGCCGGCCGCCAGTGTTACCTCGCCATGGAGCTGCTCACGGGCGGCGACCTCGCCGGGCGCCTCAAGCGCGACTCGGCCCTCGCCCCCCGCGAGGCAGCCGCGGTGGTCGCCCAGCTCGCTCGCGGGCTCGCGCACGTGCACGCCCAGGGGATCCTGCACCGGGACCTCAAGCCGCAGAACGTGCTCTTCGACGGGCACGGGACCCCCAAGCTCGTCGACTTCGGCCTGGCGCGCCTGCAGGGCGTCGAGGGCCTGACCCAGACCGGCCAGATCCTGGGCACGCCCTCCTACATGGCCCCCGAGCAAGCCCTCGCCCGCGACGACGTCGACGCGCGGGCCGACGTCTACGGCCTCGGGGCGATCCTCTTCGCCTGCCTCACCGGCCGACCGCCCTTCCAGGGGCAGCTGGCCGACGTGCTCACGCGCGTGGTCAGCGAGGCCCCTCCGCAGCCCTCCTCCCTCGTCCCCGACCTGGCCCCCGAGCTCGAGGCGATCTGCCTGCGCGCGCTCTCCAAGCGCCCCGGCGCCCGCTACCCCGACGCGGCCAGCTTCGCCGAGGCCCTCGAGGCCTGGGGCCAAGACGCCGACCGAGGGTCGCGCGCCGCGCCCCGGGGCGGGCGCGCGCTCGCGCTGCTCGCGTCGTGCGCAGCG
>JAGQRJ010000669.1 GCA_020425635.1 Planctomycetota bacterium
CGCCTCCTCTTCGGGGGCCTCGCTGGGGTCGGTGGGGAAGCGATTGGCGTGCGGGATCTCCTCAGGGCCCGCGAGCTCCTCCTCCGGCGTCGGCGCCTTGCGCGCCTCGAGCTCGTCGGCGAGCTCGCTGCGCAGCAGGTCGAGCTCGAGGACCGCAGCGGCCGCGGCCGGGATCTGAGACCACTCGTGGATCCGCGCGCGGAGGGCGGTCATGGCCTTCTCACCCTGCCCGCGGTCCAGGCGCTCGAGGGTCGCCCGGCGCACGCCCCGGGCCAGCTCGAGGTAGTCCTCGGCCGTGCGCGGGCCCTCGTCGTCGTCCCGCGCCACCTGCGGCTTCGACTCGGGAGGGCGGGTGAACACGTAGGCGAGGCCCAGGCAGGCGAACACGAGACCCGCCACGACCGCCGCGACGAGGGGGGAGGAGGACCCCGCCGCGTGGCGACCCGAGGCGCTGCGCTCGACCCGCTCCGACGGTCCTCGGGTCCGCGCGCGCTCCGACGGCGCCTTCGTCCGCGCGCGCTCCGACGGCGCCTTCGTCCGCGTGCGCTCCGACGGCGCCTTCGTCCGCGCGCGCTCCGACGGCGCCTTCGTCCGCGTGCGCTCCGACGGCGCCTTCGTCCGCGTGCGCTCCGACGGCGCCTTCGCGCGCGTGCGCTCCGACGGCGCCTTCGCGGGCGGGGTGGGCGCCCCGACGTCCTGGAGCTTGGCGAGCCGCACGAACTTCTCGGCCTCGGCGGGCGTCAAGAAGCCGCCCTCGATCGCGAGCTCGATCAGGGCCTTCGACTCGCTGCCGCCTTCGTAGAGGGCGCGTTGCTGCTCCTGGAGCAGCTCCACCTCCGCGGCGCTCGGCTTGCCGAAGGCCGTGGAGAGCTCGAGGAAGATCGCGTCAGGGATCACGGGCTACCGCCCTGCGGGCTGCGGCTCGGGGTCGCGGCGGAAGTACTCGCGGATCACGTCCTCGTAGCGCGCGGGGACGCGCTGCTGCTCCATGGCGTCTTCGACGCCTTCGAGGTTGACCAGCTTGCCGGGCTCGAACTCGAGCCCGGCCCGGGTGCGCACCACGCGGCGGGGGTGCCGCTCGAGCCAGCGCTCCACGCGCTCGCGCAGTTCGGGATCGAGCGCCGCGACCCGGGCGTCCACGTCGTCGGGTGCGTCGACCGCGAACGCCCCGGCGTCGAGCGGATCGCCGGCGGCGCCTCCGCCTGCGCCCCCCGACCCGGCCGCGCCCGCGACGGGGCCGCCCTCGAGCGCCGCTCCCTCGGGCGTCGAGCCTGGCAGGGGCGCTGGCGTCCCTCCCGCCAGCGGGCCGGGTCGCGTCGCCCCCGCCGCGGGGTCGGGAGCGGTCCCCGTCGGGGTCGCGCCCCCTGCGCCCGTCGACCCCGCTGCCTCTCCCCCGCCGGAGGCGGGTGAGCCAGCGCCCCCAGGGCTCGTCGGCGCCGAGCCGGGTGAGCCAGCGCCCCCAGGGCTCGCAGGCGCCGAGGCGGCGGGCTTCGAGTCTGCGGGGCTCCCGGGGGCGCTCGGGGGCGCGAGGTCGGCGAGCTGGCGCAGCAGCTCGGGGTCTGCGTTGCGCAACGACTCTGCCAGCGCCGGGGGCACGTGGGGAGGCGTGTCCGGCGGGGTCAACTCGCTGGCAGCCTCGGCGATCTTGCGCAGCACGCTGGGGTCGAGGCCCTTGAGCTTCTCGCTCAGGTCTGGGGGGATCGCGTCGGGCAGCTCCGCGCCCTCGGCTTGGTCCTGGGCCAGCTCCATGAGGTCCTTGAGCGTGTCCTTGTCGACCGTCTCGAGCAGCTCTTCAGCCAGCAAGCGCATGGGCGAATCGAGCAAGGCCTCAGCCAACCCCCGCTGAGGAGGCGGGCGATCCGTCCGGGCC
>JAGQRJ010000670.1 GCA_020425635.1 Planctomycetota bacterium
TCCGCGTTTCCAGGTCCGAAGGCGCCGCCGCTCGCGGCGTGGGCCGCGGGTGATCCAGAAAGGGTGAAGGTGGACGGGACCGCTGAGGCGACCATGCGCCTGCGGGCCCCCGAGCTCCATGGCCGCGGCCGGCGGGTGGTGGCGGCGGGCGGTCCGCTGGAGCTCGCCCAGGGGGAGGTCGAGCTGCGCTCGGCCCAGGGGGCCCTCGAGTGGCGCGGCGCGGTCCTGGCCGCCGAGCTCGACGGCGGGTGGTCCTCGACCTTCGCGCTCCCTGACGGGGGCGCCCCGACGCCCCTCGCGGAGTGCTTCAGCGCCCACGGACGAACCCTGACCCTGGAGGTCGACCTCGCCGCGGCCGCGGCGCTGCAGACCGACGCCGGGCGCGAGGACCCCGAGCTCGCCTCGCGCGCGCTGCGCGCCCTGGTCGCCGAGGGCGGGATCGAGGTGACGGGGCCCAACCTCCGCGCCAAGGGCCAGGCCGCGCGACGCGACCCGGGCTCGGCGGTCACCTGGCTCACCGGAGACCCCGCCCAGGTCCAGCGCGGCGGGCTGTCCTACCGCGGACGCCGACTCGAGCTCGAGCTCCGCTGAGCCGAAGGCAAAGTCAATGCGAGCTAACGCGTTGCGACTGCTGCGTGGGACAGTAGACTGAGGGGAGCACAGGAGGACCTCGTGCAGCTCGCATTCATCGGCGGCCTCGGCATGCCCGAGCTCATCGTGATCCTGATCATCGCCTTGTTGCTGTTTGGGCGACGGCTCCCTGAGGTCATGCGTGGCCTCGGCAAGAGCGTCACCGAGTTCAAGAAGGGCATGACCGAGGTCGAAGAGATCCAGGACGCGGTGCACGCGCCGCCGCCCGCGTCCAAGCCGAAGGTCGACGACGCGACCAAGGCCGACGATTCGCCCAAGGCCGACGAGAAGACCGTCGGCTAACCCTCCCCGGGCTCTCGGGCCCTGACGGGGCTCCCATGTCCGATCACACCCTCCGTCGACTGGGCCGAGAGGCGCGCGGGGGCGACCTCGGCGCCCGGGTCGAGTGGATCGCCAACCGCCTGCGCAGCGGCGAGCTCAGCCGCCGCCGGGCGTCCCTCGCCGCCTTCCTCGGCGACGAAGCCGCGGCCGCCGCCCTGGGCCAGATCGACGAACCCCAGCCGGAACCCGCGGGCACGGTCGACGCCTACCGCGACGTGCGCCGCTGGCTGCGCGAGGTCGGCACCTACGGCCAGGACGTCGCGGTGCGCGTGGCGCTGGCGCTGGCGCAGCCTGCGCTCGAGACCGTCGTGCTGGCGGGCGAACGCGAAGCAGGACGCATGGCCCTCGACACCGCGGCGCAGTGGCTGCGCCAACCCTCCGACGGCATGCAGATCGCCTGCCAACGGGCGGGGGATCTGGCGACCACGACCGCGGCCGACGCGAGCCCGTCGATCGGCCCGCGCCCGGCCTCGTACCACGCCCTGACCGCCTGCGGCCTGGCGGCCTACGCCGCGAGCAGCGCGGTCGGCGGCGCCGCGGCCGACGGCTGCTTCGGCTGCGCGCGCCACGCCACCCTGGCCCTGGTGGGCGCTGGCGCCCTCGAGCCCAGCGAGACCCCGGCTGGCAAGGTGCTCCACCCCGAGCTCCGCGCGCGGGTCGAGCATGAGCTGATCGCCTGGGCCGTGGGCGGATAGACCCCCCGTGTCCTGGGAACTTCTCGCGCGTGCCCCCTTCGTCACGAGCCCGAACGAGCTGCTCCCCGCCACCACGCAGATCAGCTTCAGCCACCTCGCTCAGCCCAGCTGGGACGACGACGTCGCGAAGCGCCTGTGGCTGGACGGCTGGCGTCCGTCTTCGTTGGAGTAGGCCCCAGCGTCGGCGGCGAAGGGTTCAATGGCCCCGTGATCCACACCGAGCGCCTCGACCTGGTCCCGCTCCCCCTGGAGTTCCTGCGAGCAACCCGCGCGGGCGACCGCGCCCGTGCCGCGGAGGCGCTCGGGTTCGGCCTGGGGCCGGAGTGGCGAATCCCCGACCCGGTGCTCGACCTGCGGATCCCCCAGCTCGAGCGCGAGCCGTCCCTCAGCGAGTGGCTGCTGCGCGGCATGATCCTCCGCAGCGAGCGGCGCATGGTCGGCCACGTCGGCTTTCACTCTCGGCCGGCCCCCGACTACCTCGCGCCCTGGTGCCCCGACGGCGTCGAGCTTGGCTACACCGTGTTCGGCGCGGAGCGGCGCCGCGGGTTCGCGCGCGAGGCGGCCGAGGGGCTCATGGCCTGGGCGGCCCGCGCCCACGGCGTGCGCAGCTTCGTGGTCAGCGTGTCTCCGAAGAACCTGCCCTCCGTGGCCCTGGCCGCGCGCATGGGCTTCGTGCGAGTCGGCAGCGAACCCGACCCCCTCGACGGCCCCGAGGACATCCTCGTCCTCGACTGGCCACGGCCTAGCCCCCCTGCCAACGAGCACTAGGCCTCGGGCTCAGCCGCAGCGGGCGCGGGCTCCACGCCGCTCCGCGGGCGCAGGAGCGCCCAGGCGCAGCCCGCCGCCAGCGCCGCGGCGATCAGGTGCAGCGGGCGCTTCTCCCCGGGCCCGAGCTGCAGGGGCAGGCGGCCGGCCCAGGCCACGGCGTACAGCAGGCTCCCCGCGAGCCCCGCGAGCAGCGCCGTCTCGACCCCCCGCTCCCCCGGCGTCCGCGGCGGCGGCGACGCCACGAACGCAGCGGTCAGACGCAGCGTGACCCCGCACGCCACCGCGACGATCGCGAGCCACACCAAGGTGTCCTGGGTGGCGCACAGGGCCGCCAGGAGACCCGGCGCCGCGGCCAGCCCCGCCGCCCGTCCGCGCGCGCCGCTCACGCCGCCTCCTCCGGAGACCGCGCCCGCCAACGGCGCGCGCGCTCGCACACCCCAGACACGCTCAGCCCGCAGGCGATCGCCAAGAACGGGATCCCCGGCAGGCGATAGCGCGGGAGCGGCAGCTCGACCAGCGCCGTGATCGTCACGAAGTAGGCGGCCGAGGCCAAGGCGGCCAAGGCCAGGACGCGCGCGCGCCCACCGACGAGCAGCGGCGCCACGGCCGCCAGCAGCAAGCACGGCCAGAGCGAGGTGGGTTGGAACGCGAAGCCCCGCGCCGCGAGCGGGGTGCGCAGCTCGGCCTGCGGGAGGTCGGCCCAGACCTCGGGCACCCGCGGGAGGACCTGGTTGTGGTGCTGGAGCACGCTGTAGGGGTTCTCCTGGGCCCGGATCAGCTCCCAGGCGAAGCCGAGGGTCACCCCCGCGAACGCGCGCGGGTGCCGCAGCGCCTGCTCCAGGTAGAAGCGCTTCATCGCCGCCTCGGTCTGGGCGTCGGTCCAGCCGAGTTCACCCTGGATCGCGGCGTAGGCCTCGGAGTAGCCCTTGGTGCCCTCGCGCCGCTCCCAGATCAAGGCCCGCGCGCGCTCGTAGGGATCGCCGGGGGCCGCGTCGGGGTCGGTCAAGTCGGGCATGCCGGGGGTGAGGCGGTAGTAGAGGTTGCGCCCGACCGCCGCGGTCAACGACGCGCGGCCGTGAAACACCGCGTTGTGCGCGACCATGGCCAACACCGGCGCGGCGGCACCGAGCAAGAACAGCGCGACCGCCCGCTGCCAGCGCCCGAAGCGCAGGCAGAGCACCGCCAGCAGGCCGACCACGAACCAGCCCTGCATCGCCTGCCGGGTCAGCGTCCCCGCCGCCGCCGCGCACCCCCCCACCAGCAGCCACGGCCCCCCGCGCGCCCGCCGCGCAGCCTCGCAGACCAGCGCCAGGGCCAGCACCACCCACGCGGTCGAGACCACCTCGGACATGACCATCTGCGCGTAGAGCGCGAGGTGCCCGCAGAGCACGATCAGCAGCCCGGCGCACGCCCCCCCGGCTGCGCTGCCGCTCGTGCGGCGCACACTGGCCTCCGCGGTCAGACCCATGCCGAGGACCAGCGCATGCTGCAGCGCGACCAGGGCCCACAGCCCGAGCAGGAAGTGGGGCCCGCGCCCGAAGACCTTGACGACCCCCGAGTAGAGCGGCGGGTGGTGGTAGGGGTCGGGCCAGGGGTGCAGGAGGTCGGGCTCGAACAGGTTGACCCAGGAGTCGGTCTGGATCAGCGGGCCGCCGGCGGCGACGAGCAAGAACCCGTGCCACACGACCCCCACCCCGAGCACGAGCCAGGCGCCGCTGCCCCAGCCCGGGCCAGGCGGCTCGTCGGCCCCCGGACCCTGCACGTCGAGCAACCAGCGCGCGGCCGCGGCGGTCTGCGGCGCGAAGGCCAGACCGAGGAAGCAGAGCGCGGCCCCCAGCGCCATGGCCCTCGAGGGCTGCACGAGCTGAGAGGCGAAGGGCTGAGGCGTGGGCGCCCCCAGCCCCCCCCA
>JAGQRJ010000671.1 GCA_020425635.1 Planctomycetota bacterium
GACCGCTGGTCGGTCTACCAGCGGGTCCTGCTCAGCGCGCGCGACGGCGACTACGTCGCCGCGGGGCAGAAGATCGTGGCGCTCCACACCCTGGTCAGCGGCTTCGAACTCCCGGCCAAGCGCTGGACCGCCGACCAGCACTGGCTGCGCAACCGGATCCACACCGACCTCGTGCACTACCCGCCTGGCCTGCGCGCCGAGCTGGGGCGCACGCTCCCGTTCTTGCGCCCGCTCCCCGACGTCACCGCGGCCGCCCGCGGCGGGCCCCGGGACCCGGTGAACTTCTATAGCCTCGAGCACCAGCGGGCCTGGGCCCACGTCGAGCTCACCCTGCGCGCCGCGGCGGAGCCGGGGGTACTCGAGGGCGCGGGGCTCGACCCGATCCAGAGCCTGGCGATCGCGGGGCTGCTCGAAGAGGCCTGGGCCGCGCTCGAGGCCCAGGGCCCGCCGACCCGCGCCGCCGACGCCGCGTGGCAGGGCTTGATCGCGTTCCGCCTGGGGAACTACCGCGGCGCGCTCGAGCGCTGGCAGGCCTTCCCCGTGCTCGGCCAGCGGCCCGAGCTCGCCCCGGCCCAGGCGGAGGCCCAGGCCTGGGTCGAGCCCGACTGAGCCCGGCGCGACCCGTCGGCTCCTCCGCGATCGAGGGCGAGCTCGGGCGCAGGGGTCAGGGCGTCGTGTGCTGCGCGCTGCACCCGGTCCTCTCGCTCCCGCCCGGCGGAGCAGCGGCGCGAGCGCGCGGCTCGCCGTCGCGCCGAGCTCGGGAACGACCCAGAGGCTCGCGATCCTGAGGGCATGCAGCAGGTCGGCGCGGTCCTCTCGCTCCCGCCCGGCGGAGCAGTTGCGCGAGCGCGCGGCTCGCCGTCGCGCCGAACTCGGGAACGAACCCAGAGGCTCGCGATCCTGAGGGCATGCAGCAGGTCGGCGCGGTCCTCTCGCTCCCGCCCGGCGGAGCAGCGGCGCGAGCGCGCGGCTCGCCGTCGCGCCGAGCTCGGGAAGAAACCAGAGGCTCGCTATCCTGAGGGCATGCAGCAGATCGGTCCGTATCGCGTCCTCGGCGAGCTCGGGCGCGGGGGCATGGGCACGGTGTTCCTCGCGCAGGGCCCCGACGGGGGCGAGGTCGCGCTGAAGCTGCTGCACGCGTCGCGGGCCGCGGGCGCGGGACCGCGCGAGCGCTTCGCCCGCTAGGTCGCGACCCTGCAGCGCCTGCGGCACCCGAACCTCGTCCCGCTCCTCGCCAGCGGCGAGCACGAGGGCCGACCGTGGTACGCCCTCGAGCGGATCGCGGGCGAGTCGCTCGAAGACCGGCTGCGCCAGGGCCCGCTCGCCGCCGACCAGGCCGCGCGCCTGGTGCAGCGGCTCGCCGTGGCGCTGGCCTACGTGCACTCGTGCGGCGTGCTGCACCGCGACCTCAAGCCCGACAACGTGCTCCTCCGCGGCGAGGAGCCGCTGCTGACCGACTTCGGCCTCGCCCTCGACGCGGAGGACACCGAGCGGCTCTCGCAGACCGGCGGCGTGCTCGGGACCCCGGGCTATTGGTCGCCCGAGCAGGCCCTCGGCAAGAAGCACGAGCAGACCGTGGCGACCGACGTCTACGGCCTGGGGGCGCTGCTCTACGCCTGCCTCACCGGAGAGCCGCCGGTGCGTGGGAACGGCTCGCTCATGGCCTACCTCACGCCCGAGCAGTTCACGGGCTGCCCGCCGCCGCGCGCGCTCTTCCCCGAGGTCCCCGAGTGGCTGAGCGCGCTCTGCATGCGCTGCCTCGCCTTCGACCCCCGCGATCGCCCGCCGAGCGCCGAGGCCGTGGCCCGCGCCCTGGCCCTCGGCCCCGCCGGCATCC